>JAYTXW010000247.1:0-14567 GCA_043742745.1 Sphingomonadaceae bacterium | reverse complement strand
AACTCGGGGACGCTGCTCGCCTTCCTCGCGGTTGCCGTCGGCGTCATGGTGCTCCGTGTCCGCGATCCCCGCCGCCACCGCCCGTTCCGCACCCCATTGGTGTGGGTGACCGCCCCGCTCGCGGCGGCGGGATGTGCGTTCCTGTTCTTCTCGCTGTCGAACTACACGCTTGAATTGTTCACCATCTGGGCGGCGATCGGGCTGGTCGTGTATTTCTTCTATGGCCGGACGCGGTCGAACGTCGCGCGCGGTATCGTCGACACGAGCGATCTGCCCCCCGATGCGGTCGTCTAGCTAGGGCGATCCTAGCTCTTCACGCTCGATTTTGTCGAGGACGGCTTCGGGGGCGACGTCGTTCTGCAGGTCGGCGAGTTCGCTATGGTCGTCGGGCTTGATCCCAAGTTTCTCCGCGATAGCGAGGGTCAATTTGATCAGCTGGGTCACCTCGTGCTCGGCGAGCAGGCTGACCTGGAGGTTGAGATCGTCGCGCCGGTCACCTGCGCTCGCCTGCCCATTCTGCGCGATCAGGATGAAGATCGACAGGAAGATGCTCTCGACCGACGCGACCGAGCCGATGAGGTACAGCGGGTGGTCGAACTCGGGGACGCCGGGGATCAGCCCCTGGCTCGCCGCGACCCACGCCCCGTAAAAGATGATATTGGCATAGACGAAGCCCATCTGGCCGATCACCCGCCCGATGGCGAGGGCGAGCCGGACCCCGCCGCTGGTATTTCGTGCATCCTCGGCGCGGCGCTTGGAGACCGCCTCGATGTTGCGCGACAAGGTGCGGGCGAGGCTTTGCTCGCCCGGCGGTGGCACTGTCGGCTCGGCGGGGGTGGAGCCACGGTCAGCCAAGGCGCACTGCCACTAGCGCCTTGAGGTCGACCTCGCTGCGCGCACCGTAATGCCCAATGATCTCGGCCGCCGCGATCCCGCCGATGCGCGCACAGTCGGCAAGGGGGCGCCCCTGCGCGAGGCCGTGGAGGAACCCGCCGGCGAACAGGTCGCCCGCCCCGGTGGTGTCGACGACCCGCGCGACCGGTTCGGCGGAAACGGCGATCTGCTGCCCGCCCGCGATGACGACGGCTCCCTTCTCCGACCGGGTGACGACGGTGATCGTCGCGTGGGTCGCCAGTTCGGCCATCGCGGCGGGAAGGTCGGTCGTCTGGTACAGGCTCAGCACCTCGGCTTCGTTGCCGAACATGACGTCGACATGACCCTTGAGCAGGTCGCGGAAGTCGGCGCGGTGTCCCTCGACGCAGAACACGTCGGACAGAGTGAAGGCGACCTTTGTCCCGGCGGCGCGCGCAATTGCAATCGCCTTGCGCATCGCGGCGCGGGGCGCGGGCGGGTCCCACAGATACCCTTCGAGGTAGAGGACCTTCGCCGCGCGGACGCTGGCCTCGTCGACATCGGCCTCGCTCAGCTCCTGGCACGCGCCGAGGTATGTCGACATCGTCCGGTCGCCGTCGGGGGTGACGACGATCAGGCAGCGCCCGGTTGGCGGCCCGTCGACCATCGGCGGAACGGCGAAGGCGACCCCGGCCGCGCGGATGTCGTGGGCGAACACCTCCCCCAGCTGGTCGGCGGCGACGCGCCCGACGAAGGCGGGGGAGCCACCCAGCGCAGCGATCCCGGCGACGCTATTGGCCGCCGACCCGCCTGAAATCTCCTTGCCCGTTCCCATGATGGCGTACAGCCGCTCGGCCTCGTCGGCGGCGATCAGGCGCATTGTTCCCTTGGGGATGGCGTGGCGGGCGAGGAAGTCGGCCTCGGCGGTGGCGATGACGTCGACCAGCGCGTTGCCGATGGCGAGGATGTCGGGCATTGAGGCTCCTTGGCGGTTGCCTCTCGCCTAGCGGGCAGCGCGCGACATGGCTATAACCGTGCGACCTGCCGGAAGGTCCCCGATGCGCCGCATTCAACCCACGCTTCTAGCTGCGGCCCTGCTGACCGCCTGTGCAACGACGCCGCCGCCCAGGCCGATCGCCGCGGCGAAACCGGTCGCGCTGACCCCGGTCGCGGGGCTCGAACGGATTCTCGGCCACCCGGCGGCGACGGCGACGCTGCTGCTCGGCCCGGCCAGTCTCGACCGGCGCGAGGGGACGGCGCGCGCGCTCCAGTTTGCCGCCGCCGGGTGCGTCCTCGACGTCTATTATTACCCCGACCCCACCGCCGGGCAGCCGACCGCGCGCTTTGCCGAAGCACGCCTGCCGAGTGGTGTCGCCGATCCCGCCGTGCGCTGCCTCGCCGCCCAGCTTGCGGCACGCGGTCACGGCTAGGCGAGCCGCGGCGTTGGTGTTAACGTCCACGTCAACCAGTCACTTGGCCTGACCTTGGGAGCACGACATGGACCTGAACTTTTCCGCCGACGACCTCGCCTTTCAGCAGGAGGTCCGTACCTTCCTCGCCGACCATTATCCCGCCGGGCTGAAGGCAAAGTTCGACGAAGGCGAGGAATTGTCGAAGGAAGATTTCCTTAGCTGGCACAAGGTGCTCGCGGCGAAAGGCTGGGCTGGAATCGCGTGGCCGGTCGAATATGGTGGCACCGGCTGGACGAGCGTCCAACGCTATATCTTCGCCGAGGAAAGTGCGCGCGCCGACGCGATGCGCCTGTTGCCCTTCGGCCTCAACATGGTCGGGCCGGTGATCTACACCTTCGGCACGCCCGAGCAGAAGGCGAAGTACCTGCCGCGCATCCTCAACGGCGACGACTGGTGGTGCCAGGGCTATAGCGAGCCAGGCGCTGGGTCGGACCTCGCCAGCCTGCGGACGAAGGCCGAACGCTTCACCGGCGACGACGGCAAGGAATATTACCGCGTTAATGGCCAGAAGACGTGGACGACGCTGGCGCAGCACGCCGATTGGATCTTCGCCCTCGTCCGCACCGACGCGACGGTAAAACCCCAGGAAGGGATCAGCTTCCTTCTGATCGACATGAAGACACCCGGCATCACGGTGCGCCCGATCATCACCCTTGGCGGCGAGCACGAAGTCAACGAAGTCTGGTTCGAGGACGTCATCGTGCCGGTCGAAAATCGCGTCTTCCACGAGAATAAGGGCTGGACCTGCGCCAAGTTCCTTCTTGCTCACGAGCGCACCGGCATCGCCGGGGTCGCGGCGTCGAAGCGCGGTGTCGAGCGGATCAAGACGATCGCCCGGACCGAAACCGACAGCTTCGGCGACGAAGCACAGCCGCTGATCGCCAACCCGTTCTTCAAGCGCAAGGTCGCGGAATTGGAGATTGATCTGACGGCGCTCGAATTTACCGAGCTTCGTACCCTCGCCGGCGAATCGTCGGGGAAGGGGCCGGGGCCGGAATCGAGCCTGCTCAAGATCAAGGGCACCGAGATCCAGCAGCGGATTACCGAACTGGCCTTGGAGGCCGTTGGCCACTACGGCGCGCCGTACTTCCGCGGCTTCGGCGAGGGCGACAACGAACATCCGATCGGGCCCGACTACGCCCACCGTGCTGCCCCGACGTACTTTAACGTCCGCAAAACAAGCATCTACGGCGGGTCGAACGAAATCCAGCGCAACATCATCGCCAAGATGGTGCTTGGTCTATAAGACCGGCTGAGTGAACCAACGGCATCCCCGCGCCGGGTCACCGGCGCGGGGATGGTCGTATAAAGCGGGGACGGATCATGGACTTCAACTTCACCGACGAACAGACGATGCTGCGCGACTCAGTCGCGCGCTATCTGTCCGACACCTATACCTTCGACGCGCGAATGGCGGCGGTGCACGGTGAGAGCGGTTGGAACCCGCACGTGTGGAAGGCCTTTGCCGAGGAGCTCGGCATTCTTGGCGCACCGTTCGCGGAAGACCATGGCGGCCTCGGCGGCGGCGCGATCGAGAACATGATCGTCATGGAGGAAATCGGCAAGGTGCTCGTCATCGAGCCGTATCTGCAAACGGTCGTCATCGGCGGTGGCTTCCTCAAGGCCGCCGGGGGTGCCTTGGCCGAGGCGGTCATCCCTAAGATCATCGACGGCAGCGCGATCATCGCCTTCGCCTATGCCGAACCGCAGGGCCGCTATAACCTTGCCGACCTGCGCACCGTCGCGAAGAAGGACGGTGCCGGCTATATCCTGAACGGCCATAAGGCGGTGGTCTATGCCGCGCCGTGGGCGACGCATCTGATCGTTACGGCGCGCAGTGGCGGGTCGGTGCGCGAGCGCAGCGGCGTATCGGTGTTCCTCATCGCCGCCGACGCCCCTGGCATCACGCGCCGCGACTATCCGACTGTCGACGGCGCGCGGGCGAGCGAAGTGTATTTTGAAAACGTTGCCGTCGGGGCCGATGCGCTGATCGGTGCCGAGGGCGAGGGCCTGCCGCTCGTCGAGCGCGTCGTCGACGAGGCGACCGCCGCTGTCTGCGCCGAGGCGTCGGGCGTCGTTCGCAAGCTCCACGAGGGCACCCTCGATTACAGCCGCCAGCGCAAGCAGTTCGGCAAGTCGATCGGTGAATTCCAGGTTCTCCAGCACCGCATGGTCGATATGTTCATGGAGGTCGAGCAGGCGGTCAGCATGACGCTGATGGCGACGCTTCGCCTCGACGAAACCGACCGGAGCAAGCACGTGTCGGCGGCGAAGAACAAGATTGCGCGCGGCGCACGCTTCGTCGGTCAGAGCGCGGTCCAGATCCACGGCGGCATCGGCATTTCGAACGAGCTCGCGATCGGCCATTATTTCAAGCGCGCGACGATGATCGAAAGCCAGTTCGGCGACGCCGATTTCCACCTGCGCCGCTTCGAAAGCCTGATGGACTGACGCAGGGCGAAAGAAAGCCCTGTCCTACAGGGGCTTGCCGGTGGTATTTGTCGTTCCGAGGAGAGCGGCGATGCGTAGTTGGATTCTTGGCGTGCTGATCGTTGCCGCCCCAGCGACGGCCGCACCCGACATCGATCGACTGCTGTCGGGGACGGTTGCGGGAAAGCCCGCGCACTGCATCCGGCGGCAGGAAATTCACGGCCAGACGATCGTCGACCGCTCGACGATTATTTTCGAACGTGGCGGCGGGCGCTATTATCGTAACGACGTCGGCCCGAACTGCGCCGCGCTTCGCCCAGACCGTGCGCTTATCACGCGCGATCTCGCCTTCGGATTTTGTGAAGGCGATCTGTTCGAGGTGTTCGAGCCGCTGAGCCGCATCAATTACGGTAGCTGCATTTTCGGCGCTTTCGTCCCGTACCAACGCGCGACAAAATAAATTCAGTCGCCACTTGTATCGAAACCTACTTTAGATATATCGGGAATGTCGATAGATCAAAATGAAGTTTCGATATGCACGTACACACTCACGGCCACCGCGGATTTGGCCACCGCATGATGCACCGGATTGGCAGGCACGGCCACGGCGGCTTCGGCGGCCCGCGCGGCGGCGGGCGGATGTTTCAGCACGGCGACCTCCGTCTGCTTATCCTCGCGCTGATCGCCGAGACCCCGCGCCACGGCTATGAACTGATCCGCGAGATCGAGAGCCGCGTCGGCGGGGCGTATGCACCTTCGCCCGGAGTCGTCTACCCAACGCTGACGATGCTCGAGGAACTCGGCTTCGCAACCTCGGCGACGACGGAGGTGAGCAAGCGCCAGTACACCATCACGCCCGATGGCACCGCCCACCTCGCCGCGAACCAGGCGACGGTCGACGCGATCTTCGCGCGGATCGAGGAGGCGGGCAGCGGCCCCGACACCGGCCCCCGCATCCTGCGCGCGATGGCCAACCTACGCTTCGCGCTCCGACTGCGTCTCGCGCGCGGAAGCGTCGACGATACGGCGGCAACACGGATCGCGGCGATCCTCGACGCCGCCGCCGCCGACGTCGAGCGGAGCTAGTCGAGCGGGTGGCAGATCCGGCCCGCCTCAGCCATATAGGGCGTCGAGGCGGGCCCCATATACCGCTTCGATGCGGTGTCGCCGGATCTTGAGCGACGGGGTCATCTCGCCGTTGTCGACGGTGAACGAGGCATCGGCGACGACAATCCGGCGGACCTTTTCGTGCGCCGCGACGCGGGCGTTGACGCGGTCGACCGCCGCCATTAACGCGCGGGCAAATTCGGGTTCGGCCTGGAGTTTGGCAAAGTCGCGCGGCATCCCCTTGTCGCGCGCCCAGTCGAGCGCCCACTCGGGGTCGGCGACAACCAGCCCGACCAGATACGGTCGCCGGTCGCCGTGGACCATCGCCTGAGCGATTTCGGGCTGGAGCGTCAGCATCCCCTCGACTCGCGCGGGGGAGACGTTGTCGCCCTTATCGTTGACGAGGATGTCCTTCTTGCGGTCGGTGATGATCAGATGGCCATAGTCGTCGATCCGCCCGATATCGCCGGTCAACAGCCAGCCGTCCTGGAGCGCCCGATGGCTCTCGCTGTCATTCATCCAATACCCGTCCATCACGCACTCGCCGCGGACGAGAATCTCGCCATCGGCGGCGATCCGGATCGTCGTCCCGCGCAATGCCGGGCCGACGCTGTGCATCTTGATCTTGCGCGACGGGCGGTTGCACGAGATCAGCGGCCCCGCCTCGGTCTGGCCGTAACCCTGACACAGGGTCAGTCCGAGCGCGGCAAAAAACAGCCCGACGTCGGGGTTGAGCGGAGCCCCGCCCGCCACCAGCGTCTTCAGCCGCCCGCCAAAGCGCGCCTGGACGCGCTTGCGGATCGTCCGGTCGAGCAGCGCGTCATACGGTCGGTCGGTCAGCGGCAGCGTCCCCCCGCGCTCATACCGCTTGCGCCCCAGCCGCAGCGCGGCGTTGAACAGGGTGATCGCCGCCCCGCCCTGCTTCTCGATCCCTTTGCCGATCCGGGCACGGAGCACCTCGAACAGGCGGGGGACGACGACCATGATCGTCGGCGACACCTCCTCCATATTCGCCGCGAGCTTATCGAGGCCCTCGGCATAATGGATCGACGCGCCAAGGCCGATCGCAGTGAACTGGCCGCAAGTGTGTTCGTAGGCGTGGCTGAGCGGCAGGAATGACAGGAAACTGTCGCGCCCCGGCGTCGGCGCAAAGTCCTGCTCGATGATCGCACACGCCGCAGCGACATTCTGCAGGATCGCTCCGTGGTGCTGCCGCACGCCGCGCGGCGTCCCGCCGGTGCCGCTGGTATAAATCAGGCACGCGAGGTCGGCGCGTCCAGCGGTAATGTGCGACCGCGTCGCCGCAGCGTCGGGGGCGTGCCCGCCGATGAACGTGTCCCAGTCGACGATCCGCGTCCCCGATGCCTGCGCGACGCGGAGGGGCTCGAGCGCAATGACCAACCGGCACGCATCGGCGGTGACGACCGCGGGGAGCAGCGTCGCCGCGAGTTTGCCGGTCGACACGATGACGGCGACTGCGCCGCTATTGTCGAGGATGTGGCGGTGGTCGGCCTCGGTATTAGTTGTATACGCCGGAACGGTAATGGCTCCAGCAGCCATGATGCCAAGGTCGGCGATGCACCATTCGGGCCGGTTCTCGCTGACGAGAACGACACGGTCGCCACGCTTAACGCCAGCCGCCGCGAGGGCTTGAGCGACTTGCGACACCGCCGCCGCCGTTGCCGTCCACGACCGCGACACCCACACCCCGTCCGCCTTGTGCCACAGGAACGGATCGCCGCCGTAGCGGGCAGCCTGGTCGAGAAAGTGGAGGACAAGGTTGGTCGCAGCGTCGGCCTGATCGGCGAGCGGGGTAGCGGGCGGCGGGGCGTCGATGTCGGTCACAGCCCGAGCGCGACGCCTTCGCTGCGCGGGTCGGCCCCGCCGCGCCAGCCGCCCGGAACGCGCTCGATGCCATTGGCCTTGAGGCCAAGCGGATATTGGACCGTCGCATGGCCCATCGCCTTCAACGCGGGTTCCATCGCGGCGAAGAACGGTCCCTTTTCAAGGACGAGCGTGTCGTCGTTGGTAAAGATCAGCGGCAGAGCGATCGCGTCCTGAATCGACAGGTGCCAGTCGAGCACGGCGATGATCGCCTTGGCCACTTGCGCCGGGATTGTCGGCCCTCCCGCCGCGCCGACGGCGAGGACGACCTTGCCGGTCTTGTCGTACACAATCGACGGCGACATCGACGACCGTGGCCGCTTGCCCCCCGCGACGCGGTTGGCGACCTTGGTGCCCCCGACCTCGGGGACGAAGTCGAAGTCGGTCAGTTCGTTGTTGAGGATATACCCCCCGGCGATGAGTGAGCTGCCGAAGCCGCCCTCGACCGTCGATGTCAGCGACGCGACATTGCCGTTCGCATCGGCGACGGCGATGTCCGACGTCGACGGGATCTCACCGCTCTTCGGCGCTATGCGCGACTTTGCGCCTTTGGGCTGGCCCGGCACGGCATGGGCGATGACGGCAGTCGCCGAGATCAGCTTGGCGCGGGCGCGGAGATAGGCGGGGTCCGTCAGCCCGGCGACGGGAACGTCGACGAAATCGCGGTCGCCGCCATAGGCCGCCCGGTCGGCGAAGGCGAGGCGCTCGCTTTCGGCAAACAGATGCCATGCGATGAGTGAATCCTTGCCGAGTGCGGCAAGGTCGAAGCCTTGCAGCTGGCCGAGCATGGCGACGACCGCGATGCCCCCGGCCGACGGCGGCCCCATCGAACACACGCGGTAGCTGCGATACGCCCCGCACACCGGCGCGCGTTCCTTGGCACGGTACGCGGCCATGTCGGCGACCGTCATCGTCGACGGATTGGTCGGTGCGTGATCGACTGCCGCGACGAGCGCGGTCGCATTGGCCCCGGTGTAAAAGGCGGCAGGCCCGCCGGCGGCGATCGCCTCGAACGTCAGCGCCAATGCCTCATTGACGATATGCTCGCCGGTCGCTTTGGGCGTCCCGTCGGCGTGGAGGAACAGCGCCGCTGCCGCCGGTTGGCGGGCGAGCGTGCGCGCGCTGGATGCGATCGCGCTCGCCAGCCGCGGCGTGACGTCATACCCGCCGCGCGCGAGCCGCGTCGCCGGGCCGAACAGCGTTGCCCATGGCAGCTTGCCGTACTTGGCGTGCGCGAGCTTGAGCATCGCGACATTGCCAGGCACGCCGACCGACTTGCCACCGGGGATCGCCACACCGCGCGGCAGCGGCTTCCCAGCGGCGTCGAGGAACAGCGCCTCGGTCGCCGCCATCGGCGCCATTTCGCGCCCGTCGAACGTCGCAGGCAGCCGCCCGCCTGCGGCCTGATAGACGAGCAACCCGCCGCCGCCGATCCCCGACGACTGCGGCTCGACGACCGTCAGCGCCAGCACCGTCGCAGCAACCGCGTCCATCGCGCTGCCCCCGGCCTTGAGCATTTCGACGCCCGCCGCTGCGGCGCGCGGATCGGCGGCTGATACCATTGCCTGCGCGGCACTCGGGGCTTTCGCCGCGAGCGCCGTCGGCGCCAGCAGGACGACCGCGATTGCTAAATGCTTCACCCGCAAACCCCTTATTGTCCGGTCAACCATATCGACCCTGTCGGCACGATCAAGCGTCGACGCCGACCGCATCGGCCACGGTCGCCACGCCGTCGCGGCGAAGGAGCGTGGCAAGGTCGGCCTTGAGCCGCCCGACCAGCCCCGGCCCGTGGTAGACTAGGCCGGTGTATAGCTGGACCGCGCTCGCCCCGGCACGGATCTTGGCATAGGCGTCCGCGCCGCTCGCGATCCCGCCGACGCCGATCAGCGGGAGGCGCCCCCCCGTCGCGCGGGCGAACTGCCGCAGCACGTTGGTCGACGAGGCGAAAAGGGGTGCGCCCGACAGGCCCCCCGCCTCGGCACTCGCGATGCCAGGACGGGCGAGGGTGGTATTTGACACGATCAACCCGGCGACACCGCGTTCGATCGCCACCCGCGCAATGCCGTCGATCGCCGCAGCGTCGAGATCAGGGGCGACTTTGACGAACACCGGCGTCCCGCGCGCTTCGGCGAGGACGACGGCGATCAGGGCGGTCAGCTCGCCGGGGTCCTGCAGCCCGCGCAACCCCGGCGTATTCGGCGACGACACGTTGACCGTAAGATAGTCCGCGACATCCCGCGCCGCCGCCGCGCCGAAAGCATAATCGGCGACGCGGTCGACGCTGTCCTTGTTCGCACCGATGTTAACGCCGACGACGCCTGCAGGTCGATTTGCCCGCAACCGAGCGACTGCCGCCGCGACGCCGCCATTGTTGAAGCCGAGGCGGTTGATGACGGCGCGTTCGGCGACGAGGCGGAAGACGCGGGGGCGTGGGTTGCCCACCTGTGGGCGCGGCGTAACGGTGCCGATCTCGACGAAGCCGAAGCCCATCTTCAGTATCGCCGTCGGCACGCGCGCATCCTTGTCGAACCCCGCGGCGAGGCCGATCGGGTTCGGCAGCGCCAGTCCGGCGATGGTCGTCGCGAGCATCGGATCGTCAGCGCCCCCGCGCGGGCCTAGTCCGGTTGCGAGTGCGGCTAGCGTCAGGTCGTGCGCGCGTTCGGGATCGAGACGGAACAGCAGAGGGCGAAGCGCGGCGAACATCGACATATCATGCACTGCCTAGACGAGTTCGGCGAGGACCGCGTTGAGCAACGGCCGCCCCTTCGGCGTCAAACGCAGGCCAGCGTCATCGGTCGCGACAAAGCCGAGGTCGACGAGCCGCGCCAATCGCGCCGGGTCGACGGCGTCGGCGAGCGTCTGTCCCGTCCGCGCGGCAAAGGTCGCGCCGTCGATCCCGTCGGCGAGCCGCAGCCCCATCATCAGCGCCTCGCGCCCGCGCGTCACCGTATCGAGCGGCGTGGTCGACGCGATGCCGTGGCCGTGCGCGGCGACCGCGCTCAGCCAGTTCTCGGGCTTTTTGTGGCGCACCGCCGCCGCGCCGGCGCGCCGGCCATGCGCGCCGGGGCCGACGCCGATATAGTCGCCATAGGTCCAATAGCTGAGATTGTGGCGGCTCGCTGCCCCCGGCGTGGCGTGGTTTGACACTTCGTACGCGGGGATACCGGCGACGGCAGTCAGGCGCGCGGTCAGATCGAACAGGTCGGCGGACATATCCTCGCCCGCCATGACCAGCTCCCCCTTAGCATAGAGCGTCGCAAAGCGCGTCCCCGGTTCGATCGTCAGCCCGTACAGCGACAGATGCCCGGTGCCGAACGCGAGCGCGCGCGTCAGCTCGGCTTCCCAAGCTGCCAGCGTCTGACCGGGGCGGTCGTAGATCAGGTCGAAGCTGACGCGCGGAAAATGCGCCTGCGCGAGGTCGAGCGCCGCCAGTCCCTCGGCGAGGTCGTGGGGCCGCCCAAGCTGGCGCAGCGCCGCGTCGTCCAATGCCTGCAGCCCGAGGCTGACGCGGTTGACCCCGGCCGCCGCGAATCCGGTGAAGCGCGCGGCCTCGACACTCGACGGGTTGGCCTCGAGCGTGATCTCCGCCGTGGCGTCCAGTATCCAGTGGTTCGTCACGGCAGTGATCACGGCAGCGACCGTCGCGGGAGCCATCAACGACGGCGTCCCACCCCCGAAAAAGATGCTCCCAACCGTCCGCCCGGGCGTCAGCGCCGCCTCATACGCGAGGTCGGCGAGCAACGCATCGCGCCATGCGCCCTCGTCAATGTCGGCGCGGACATGGCTGTTGAAGTCGCAATACGGGCACTTGGACACGCAAAACGGCCAGTGGACGTAAACGGCGAGCGGATGGTCAGCCGGGGTTGCGGGATGGGTCAGAGGCACGCGGCGACCAGCTTGGCGAAGGCGGCGGCGCGGTGGCTGATGCGGTGCTTCTCGACGGGATCAATCTCAGCAAAAGTAGCCGTCATCCCGTCGGCGACGAAGACGGGGTCGTAGCCAAAGCCGACGGTGCCCCGCGGCGGCCAGACGAGCGACCCCGGACACCGCCCCTCGAACACCGCCGTCTCCCCGTCGGGCCAAGCCAGTGCGAGCGTGCAGACGAAGTGCGCGCTCCGCGACACAGCCGGCCCCTGCGCGGCGAGCAGATCCTCAACCTTGGTCATCGCCAGCGTCCAGTCGCGCCCGGTCGGCGTCTCGGCCCAGTCGGCGGTGTACACTCCCGGCGCGCCGCCGAGCGCATCGACGCACAACCCCGAATCGTCGGCGAGCGCGACCAGCCCCGACCCGCTCGCCGCCGATCGTGCCTTGATCAGCGCGTTGCCGGCGAAGCTGTCCTCGGTCTCGGCGGGTTCGGGCAGGCCAAGGTCACCCGCCGCGACAACAGCCATGCCGTATGGTGTCAGCAGCGCGCCCATCTCGCGGACCTTCCCGGCATTGTGCGTCGCCAGCACCAGCCGACCGGGGGTCAGGCGGCGCGTCACCGCCCCGTCGCGACCCGCTGCGCCGCGAAGATTTCGGTGCACCCCAGCCGTGCTAGCCGCAGCATCCGCAGCAGCGCCTCCTCATCATACGTCGCGCCTTCGGCGGTCGCCTGGACTTCGACAAGGCCGCCGCCCGAGGTCAGGACGAAGTTGCCGTCGGTCCCGGCGCCCGAGTCCTCGATATAGTCAAGGTCGAGGACGACGTTGCCGTCGTGGATGCCGCAACTGACGGCGGCGACCTGCGTCGTCAGCGGATCGGCCATCGTCGGGTTCTTCGCCATTATGCCGTCGACCGCGAAGCGCAGCGCGACCCACGCGCCGCTGATCGACGCCGTCCGAGTCCCGCCATCGGCTTGGAGGACGTCGCAATCGAGGGTGATCTGGCGTTCACCGAGAGCCTTCAGGTCGGTCACCGCGCGCAACGACCGCCCGATCAGCCGCTGGATTTCCTGCGTTCGCCCCGATTGCTTGCCCTTGGCCGCCTCGCGCTGGCCGCGTGTATGCGTCGCGCGGGGCAGCATCCCGTATTCCGCCGTTACCCAGCCCTCGCCCTTGCCGCGCAGCCACGGCGGGAGGCGCTCCTCAACCGATGCGGTCACGAGGACGTGGGTGTCGCCGAACTTGATCAGGCACGACCCCTCGGCGTGGGCCGTGAAGCGGGGGATGATCTCGACCCGACGCATCGCATCGGGGGCGCGGCCGGAGGGGCGCATGGGCAGACTTTCTTTAACGGTCGTTGATCGCCGCGAATCCCTACCCGCTCCCCCCGTTGAGCGAAACCCCGCGCGCGCCTACATCGCAGACATGCAGTCGCCGCCGATCACCGACCTGACCGATCGCGCCCGCGACGTGTTTCGCAGCATTGTCGAATCGTACATCGAGCACGGCACCCCGGTCGGGTCGCGAACGCTGTCGAAACTGACAATGCTCGGCCTGTCGCCAGCATCGATCCGCAATGTCATGCAGAATCTTGAGGAGCTTGGCCTGCTCGCCGCGCCCCATGCGTCGGCGGGACGCTTGCCGACCGAACTCGGCCTGCGCCTGTTCGTCGACGGGATGATGCAGACGACCGCACCGACCGACGCCGAACGCGGTGCGATCGAAACGCAGGTCGCCGCGCCCGCATCGATCGCCGACATTCTTGGGCGCACGACCGCCGTCCTGTCGGGGCTGAGCGCGTGCGCGGGCATCGTTCTCGTCCCCGCGCACGAGATGGTCGTGCGCCAAGTCAGCTTCGTCCCGCTATCAACCACGCGGGCGTTGGCGATTCTCGTCGGCAGCGACGGGACGGTCGAGAATCGCGTCATCGACCTGCCCCCCGGCGTGCCCGCAACGGCATTGATCGAGGCGGCGAACTATATCAACGCGCGTCTCCACGGGCTGACGCTCGCCGAGGCCGCTGTCCGCCTCCGCGCCGAGATCGACGCCGACCGTGCCCAGCTCGACGGCCTGACGCGAACGCTCGTCGAAGCGGGCTTGGCGAGCTGGTCGTCCGACGGCGCGGCGCGCCCGATCCTGATCGTCCGCGGCAGCGCGCATCTGGTCGCGGGCGACGCCGACCTCGACCGGGTCCGAACGCTGCTCGACGATCTCGAGGGCAAGGAGGAACTTGTCCGCCTTCTCGATTCGGCAAGCGGCGGCGAGGCGTGCAAGATATTTATCGGCGCGGAGAACAAGCTATTCTCGTTGTCGGGGTCGAGTGTTATCGCCGCGCCGTACCGTTCCGGCGCGGGCCGCGTCGTCGGCGTCGTCGGCGTCATTGGCCCGACCCGCTTGAATTACGCGCGTGTCGTTCCGATGGTGGATTACACCGCCAAGGCTCTTAGCAGGTTGATCGCATGACCGAAGATACCGAACTTCATCCCGACAGCACGATGACCGGCGCGCCAGACGCCGACGAGACCGCGAGCGCGCCGGATCTCGCCGACGAAGTCGTCCGCCTAACCGACGAGGTCGTGTCGTTAAAGGACCGCCTCCTCCGCGCCGCGGCCGAAACCGAGAACGTCCGCCGTCGCCTTGAACGCGAAAAGACCGATGCCAGCGCCTACGCCGTCACCGGCTTTGCGCGGGACATTCTCGGCGTCGCCGACAACCTTGCCCGCGCCGTCGCCGCGCTGCCCGCCGACGCCCCGGGGTTCGACGCGGTCAAGACAGGCATCGCCGCGACCGAACGCGAACTGACAACGGTCCTTGGCCGCCACGGTATCACCCGAGTCGTCACCGATGGGGCCAAGCTCGATCCTAATCGTCATCAGGCGATGCTCGAGGTCGAGACCGACACCCACGAACCGGGCGCAATCGTCGCCGAATTGCAGGCCGGGTACACGATCAAGGACCG
>JAYTXW010000246.1:0-6368 GCA_043742745.1 Sphingomonadaceae bacterium | reverse complement strand
ATTTCCGGGGCAATTCAACACCTTGCCGGGATGAAGGACAGCAAGATCATCGTCGCGATCAACAAGGATGACGACGCGCCGATCTTCCAGGTGGCCGATATCGGCCTCGTCGGCGACCTGTTCACCCTCGTGCCCGAACTGACGGCGAAGATCGCGGCGACCAAATAAGGGGCGATCGCGGCACTGCCAGCGCGACCGGGGGCGTGGCTGCCCCCGACGAAAGTCGGCTGCCGAGGTGCAACATTTCGCTGTCCTACACGGTGTGATCCAAGGTATAATCCGATCGAGCGGTGCCGCCGGGCACTGCGGCTCTTTCTCATTGTGGGCCGACGGACGAGTGAAGGTGGCCATGCGCCGACCGACAGTCAATTTTCTGGCGCGCGCGTGACCTTAGTATGACCTTCGTCCGGGAGACGGCGAGGCGCTGCGATAGAATTCGCGCGTGGGCGCTTACTTCGCTTACTTGTTCATATCCGCGGCCTTTGATTGACGCTCCCAGGCCTCTCCGCCACGATCACGACTTGACAGTCGGGGGATGGGGTGGCGCACGCGGGATCGCTTGAACGGACACTTGGGCCGGTGGCGGTGGCGCTGCTCACCTTGTCGGTCCTGTCGCCTGCGGCATCGGTTTTCGTGACCGGGGCCGACATCGTCCACGAGGCCGGAACCGGCGCGGCACTCGCCTTCCTCGCGGGCGGGCTCCTGACGTTGGTCTTCACCTTCGCCCAGGCCGAACTTGGCGCAAGCTTCCCCTTTGCCGGGGGCGATTACGCGATGGTCGGACGGGTGCTCGGCCCCCGCTGGGGGTTCGTCCAGTTCGGGCTCGATCTCCTGTCGACCCCGGTGTTCATCGCCCTGACGGCGAGCGGCATCGCCCTCTATCTCGGCGGCATTATGCCAGGGCTGCCGCCGATTCCAATCGCGATCGGCGCGCTGGCGCTGGCGACCGCCGGGGCCATCATCAACATTCGCACCGGCGCAGTCGTCACCGGCGTGTTTCTGGCGATCGAGCTCGGCGCGCTCGCGGGGGTTACCCTGATGGGCTTTGCCGAGCCGGCGCGGGGGTTGGCGGAGGTTCTAACCGCCCCCGTCCATTTTTCCAGCGGCGGCCTCGCGCTACCACTGACCCTTGGCGTCGCGGCGGGGGCGGTGTCGGCGGCGTCGTGGGCGGTCGGCGGCGCGGGTCAGGCGATCTATTTCGCCGAGGAATTGCGCGATCCCACGCGCGTCGGGCGGCTGGTCGTCCGCATTACCTTCATCTCGATCCTGACGATGGTGCTGCCCGTGCTGGCGTTGGCGATCGGCAGCCGCGATCTGCCAGCGACGCTTGCCGCCGAATCACCCTTTGCCGCCTTTATCACTCAACACGCCTCGCGCACGGTGGCGACCGCAATCGGGTTGGGCATCGCGGCGGCGATCTTCAACGCGGCGATGGCGGCGGTCATCTGCTACGGTCGTTGGCTATGGAGTTCGGGGCGTGATGCCATCTGGACCGCGCCGGTCAACCGCGCGCTTGTTCGCCTCCACCCGCGCTTCGGGTCGCCGTGGATCGCCTCGCTGGTGGTCGGCGCGACGGCGATGGCATTCACCCTGTTCGGCTTGCGAACGCTGGTTCTGCTGGCGGCGGCGAACGGGATCGTCAACTGGCTGCTGCTCAACACGGCTGGGCTGATCGGGCGATGGCGCGGGTTGACGGGGCAAGGCGACGGGTATCGCGCGCCGCTGTATCCGCTAACCAACATCGTCAGCCTGGTTGCCGCGACCGGTCTGGCGGTGCTGACCTGGCAGGACCCCGACGGGCGAACCGGCGAACTGATCATCGCCGCCGATGTGTGCCTCGCGCTGGCGTACCACCGCTTCGTGCTGACACGGCGGCCCGGCGGATGGCAAATGGTCGGGCCGGTAGCGGGCTGAGCCGCCAACCGCGCCCGCGTTGCATCGCGGCGCTGCGCCGCTATGGTGCGCCGCCTTTGCCCGAGGATGTCCGAATGCCGACGACTGCGTTGCCCCCCAAGAAGGTCGTTCTCGCCTTTTCCGGCGGGCTCGACACGAGCGTAATCCTCAAATGGCTCCAGCAGACCTATGGCTGCGAGGTCGTGACCTTCACTGCGGACCTTGGCCAGGGCGAGGAACTCGAGCCCGCCCGCGCCAAGGCCAAGCTGCTCGGGGTGAAGGAGATCTTCATCGAGGACCTGCGCGACGAGTTCGTCGCCGACTATGTCTTCCCGATGATGCGCGCCAACGCGCTGTACGAGGGCCAATATCTGCTCGGTACGTCGATCGCGCGGCCCCTTATCGCCAAGAAGCAGATCGAGATCGCCCGGAAGGTCGGGGCGGACGCGGTCAGCCACGGCGCGACCGGCAAGGGCAACGATCAGGTTCGCTTCGAGCTCGGCTATTACGCGCTCGCCCCCGACATCTGCATCATCGCCCCGTGGCGCGAGTGGGACCTGACGAGCCGCGAGGCGTTGATCGCCTTTGCCGAGGCGCACCAAATTCCGGTGGCGAAAGACAAGCGTGGCGAGTCGCCGTTCTCGACCGACGCGAACCTGCTCCACACGTCGAGCGAAGGGAAGGTGCTCGAGGACCCGTGGGACGAGGTGCCCGATTACGTCTATTCGCGCACTGGGTCGCCCGAGGACGCGCCCGACGTGGCTCAGTACATCACGATCGACTTCGAGCGCGGTGACCCCGTGGCCGTCGACGGCGAGGGCTTCGGTCCGGCGGCGCTGCTGGCCAAGCTCAACGACTTGGGCAAGCTCCACGGCATCGGTCGCCTCGACCTTGTCGAGAACCGCTTCGTCGGCATGAAGTCGCGCGGGATGTACGAGACGCCGGGGGGCACCATCCTCCATGCGGCGCACCGCGGGGTCGAATCGATTACGCTGGATCGTGGCGCGGCGCATCTGAAGGACGCGCTGATGCCGCAATACGCTGAGCTGCTGTATAACGGCTTCTGGTTTGCCCCCGAACGCGAGATGCTCCAGGCGGCGATCGATCATAGTCAGGCGAAGGTGACCGGCACGGTCCGGCTTAAGCTGTACAAGGGGCGTGCCGACGTCGTCGGGCGGCGGTCGCCGCACTCGTTGTATTCGGCGAAGGTCGTCACCTTCGAGGACGACGCCGGAGCGTATGACCAGCGCGATGCCGAAGGGTTCATCAAGCTCAATGCGCTGCGGCTGCGCCTGCTCGGGCGGCGTGATCAGGGGACAGGGCAATGAGCGACGACGTCCATGCCGCGATCGCCGACTTCATCGCCGCCCACGCCGACGCCTGGAACAGCGGCGACGGTGAGGCGATCGCCGACGCGATGGGCCTGCCGCAGATGATCGCCGACGGCGCAGGGACGACCTTCATCGAGGCCGACGACGAACTCGATGCGTGGATCGACCGTCGCCTCGCCCGGTGGGAGGCGCGCGGCGTCGCGGGCGTGACGGCGGTGGTCGAGCATATCGAGGACCTGCCCGACGCCGCCGCGCGGGTGACCAGCCGGTGGCGGCTGGTCGATGGCGACGGCGCGACGCTGGCGACGTTCGTCGCGGTCGACACGCTCGCGAGCGACGACGGCGACTGGTATTTCGTCGTGACCGACGTCGCGGGCGAAGATGCGGCGGAATGGGTCAACTCAGGATCGTCCGGTAACGCAAGAAGTTGAACACAGCGGCGATTGCAGTGCCGAGGACGAGCCCAACGACCACCGGTGCGCCGGCGGCGATGGCCGCCGAATAGACGCCGTAGTTGATCGCCGCGCCGAACAGCGACTGGGCGCCGTACGCGCCAAACTCGCGCCAAGATGGCGGGGCAGCGGTCGCGAAGGTCAGGTGGCGGTTGAGCCACCAGGTGAACACGATCGACACCGCGAGCGACGCGACCCGCCCGGCGTAAGGCGATGCCCCGGCGCGCAGCGTCAGCCACAGGACACCCGCGTCGAGTAGAAAGGCGAGACCGCCGACGACGGCGAATTTTGCGACCTGCCCGAGCCAGACCGGCCGCGCCACGCCGTCAGTCACTGGTCAGCAGCGCGGTGAAAAACCCGGTGACGAGCGCCTGGACGCCGAGCGCGCACAACAGGACCGACGGAATCGCGAGGCGCATCGTCCCCTCGACATCCATGTTGCCAAAGCCGGTCCCGGCCCAGCCGCGGACGGCAGCGACGGCGAGGATGATGCCGCCGACCAGCATCGCGGCGCCGATGACGCAGGTCCGGTCGATGCTGAACAGCCGCCGCGCCAGCTCGATGCGCGGCGAGGTCGGCCACAATTTCTCGCGCACCCCGAACAGGCGGGCGACGACGGCGAAACTCATCAGTTGCGCGCCGATGACAACCCCGGCAGCGGCGAACAACAGCGTGTGGACGCCGAGCGTGACGCTGCCGATGCGGACGCTGCCAGGCAGCAGGGCGGCGAGCAGGACCACCCCGACCAGCGCCAGCGCGGCACCGGGGTAGAAAAATAGCCACTTCGGCGCAAAGGTCAGCAGGAACTTGAGGTGACGCCAGCCGTCGCGCCACGACCGCAGGTGCGGCGGGCGCGACCGGCCATCGGGCGACAGCGTCGTCGGCACCTCGGCGACGCGGAGGTTCGCGAGTGTCGCCTTGACGACCATCTCCGACGCGAACTCCATGCCGGTCGTCTTCAGGCCGAGGCCGAGGATAGCGCCCCGGCGGAAGGCGCGGAGACCGCAGTGGAAATCGCCGATCTGCGACGGGTAGAACAGCCGCCCGACGAAGCTGAGGACCGGGTTGCCGAGATAGCGGTGGAGCGGCGGCATCGCGCCCGGCGCGATCCCGCCCTGAAAACGGTTGCCCATGACGAGGTCGTGCCCGTCGCGAAGCTTGGCGACGAACGGCATCAACCCGAGGAAGTCGTAGCTGTCGTCGCTATCGGCCATCGCGACGAAGGTGCCGCGCGATGCGACGATGCCCGCCTGGAGCGCCGCGCCGTAGCCGCGCACCGGGACCGCGACGACACGTGCGCCGAGATCGGTAGCGATTTTCTGGCTGCCGTCGGTCGAACCGTTGTCGGCGATGACGACCTCGCCGACGACCCCCGATTCGGCGAGGAAGCGGTTCGCCTTTTCGATGCAGACGGCGAGCGTTTCGGCCTCGTTGAGGCACGGCATAACGATCGACAGCTCGACCGCGTCGGGCGCAACCGCGCTGTCGCGGACCGGCAATGTCATCACGTTCATGGCTTGGGTCCGATCATGCCGCCGCTCATACACGCACGTGTTGCAACCGAAGGTGAACGGCCGCAATTGGTTCGCGACGGGAGCGAAAACCACCACGCATCGAACTGAAGGTCACGCTAACGTCACTGCCGCGACGAAAAATCAAAACTATCTCATCCGGTCGGCGGCGCGGAAATCCGCCTTGTACCGCGTGGTCGCGGGCTGCCTGACCGAGTGTGCCGTCCACCGTCGTCCTTCTGTCGCTGCCGATACTATACCCCACCGCGATACCTGTAGGACAGCGGTTTCGCGCGGGCTCGGCCGCGGCCCGCGACGGCGCTTACGCCAGATGAAACGCCTCGCGCAGACCGTCGACGACAAACTGCGCGGCAAGCGCGGCGAGGACGACACCGAGCAGCCGGGTGATCATTGCCTCGATCTTGTCGCCGATCAGCCGCATGACCGCCCCGGCGGCGAGCAGCGCGGCGAGCATCACCAACAAAACGGCGGCGAGCGCGGCGTACACGACAAGGTGCGCCTCGAGCCCCTTTGCCTGCGCGCTGAGCAGCATGATCGCGGCGATCGATCCCGGCCCGGCGATCATCGGGATTGCCATCGGGAACACCGAGACGTCTTCCTCGCAGACCGCGCGCCCGCGGACGACTTCCTCGGCGCGGTCCTCGCGGCGTTCGGTGCGTTTCTCGAACACCATGTCGATCGCGATGAGGAAAACCATGATGCCGCCCGCGATGCGAAACGCGGCGAGGCTGATGCCGAGCGCCGACAGGAAACCCTCGCCAAAGATACCGAACGCGAACAGGACGCCCGCCGCGATGCCCGTCGAGCGCAACGCCATGCTGCGCCGGTGCGCCACGCTCGCGCCGGGGGTCAGCGACGAGAAGATGGGCACGCACCCCGGGGGGTCGAGAACGACGAACAGCGTCACGAACGCCGACACGAATAACGCGACGAGACTGGCCCCGGTCGTCACAGCCCGACCACCGGCGGCAGTCCGGCGCGAAGGTGCGCGGCGACGAGCGTGTTACGGAGGAGGCAGGCAATCGTCATCGGCCCGACGCCGCCGGGGACGGGAGTGATCGCGGCGGCGACCGCACAGGCCTCGGCAAAGGCAACGTCGCCGACCAGCTTTGTCGTCCCATCGGCATTGGCGGTCCGGTTCATGCCGACGTCGATAACTA
>JAYTXW010000245.1:0-2240 GCA_043742745.1 Sphingomonadaceae bacterium | reverse complement strand
CAACATGGATATTGCCCATGTCGCCTTCGCGGGCCTCGGTAAGTTCGACGGCAAGCGTCACCGCCGTCTGACGGTCAGCGAGATGGCGCAGATCGCCGGGCGCGCTGGGCGCTTCCAGAAGGACGGGACATTCGGCGTCGTCCAACTTGGCCACGACGCGGTATCGACCTTTGAGCCGGAGGAGATCACGGCGATCGAGGAGCATAGTTTTCCGCCACTCGAAGAATTGACATGGCGCAACGCGCGGCTCGATCAGGCGACTCTGCCCCGCCTGATCGCGTCGCTCGACGAACGCCCGCCGCGTCCCGAACTGGTGCGCGGCGACGATGCGATCGACTTGGCCGTCCTCAAGCGGCTGGCGGGTGAGCCGTGGGTAATGGAGCGCGCGCACGGTCGTGGTCGGATCGCGCGGCTGTGGGCGGCGTGCGGTCTCCCCGATTTCCGCAAGACCGGGGTCGAACAGCACGCGCGGCTCGTCGGGCGGGTCTTTCGCCATCTGAGCGAGGGCGACGGGACGCTCCCGCCTGCGTGGATCGCGAGCGAAGTCGCCGCGCTTGACAACGTCGCCGGCGATATTGGCCAGGTCGCCGACCGGATCGCGGCGGCGCGGACGTGGACCTATGTTGCCCACCGCCCCGGCTGGCTCGCTGATGGCCCGCTCTGGGCCGACCGGACGCGCGATCTGGAGAACCGGCTTTCGGATGCGCTCCACGCCAAGCTGACGCAGCGCTTCGTCGACCGGCGGACGGCGGTGCTGTTGAAAGACCTTAAAATACGCGGCGAGCAGCGCGTCGAGGTCGACCCCGACGGCAGCGTCGCGGTGGAAGGCGAGGTTATCGGCACGCTCGACGGGTTTGTTTTTACCGCCGATCCCACGGCGCGCGCAGGCGAGAAGCGGATGCTCCTCGCTGCTGCCGAACGCCATTTGCCGCGCGAATTTGCCCGCCGCTGCGCCGCGCTTGTCGCCGCCCCCGACGCCGACTTTGCGCTCGCGTTCGACGGCATCGCGCCGCCACGCATCTTGTGGCGCGGGAATCGCGTCGGCAAGCTGACCACCGGACGCGACGCGCTCAACCAGCGGATCGAAACCGATCGCGCGCTCGAACATATTCCGTTTGCCGACCGTCGCGCCATTGCCGACCGCTTGACCGCATGGTTCGCGGCGTGCCGCGCCGCACAGCTTGGTCCGTTAACGCGCGTCGCGGCGTTGGGTCATGCGGTATCGCCAGCAGCGCGCGGGCTAATCGTCCGGCTGGTCGAGACGATGGGCTGCCTGCTCCGCGCGGATGTCGCGAGCCAAGTCGAGGCACTGACCCGCGCCGACCGCAAGTCACTTGTCGGTGCCGGGGTCCGCATTGGCGTCGTCCATATCTTCACTGCCGCAGCCTTGCGCCCCGAACCGACGCGCTGGCGGTTGGCGCTATGGGCGACCGCCGCGGGACACGCGGTTCTCCCGCCGCCGCCCGCGCCGGGGCTGGTCACAATCGACGTCGCCGCTGGTGTGCCGCCCGCGTATTACGCCGTCGCCGGTTTCTGGGTGCTCGGCCAAGGGGCTACCGTCGCCGTCCGGATCGACATGGTCGACCGGCTGGCGCGGGCGATGCACGACCAGCGCAACGGGCGCACCCCGTTCGTCCCCGACGCCAACTGGATCGCCAGCGTCGGGATGAGCCGCGAGCCGTTCGCCCGGCTTATGCGTGCGCTCGGCTACCGCCCGCGATTGGTCGACGGCGCAGCGGCGTTCGCATGGGGCGGCATCCGCCCCGAACCGCGCCGCGCCGATCCGCCCGACGCCCCGTCCGATTCCCCGTTCGCTATACTCAAGCAGATGAAAGGAAGGTAGCACTTGGTCCATGGTCAGGGGTTGCGGCTCGACAAATGGTTGTGGTTCGCCCGGTTAATGAAATCGCGCTCCGACGCGCAGCGGCTGTGCGAAAGCCGCCATCTCCGGCTCGACGGCCGGGTTATCGATCGCCCCTCGGCGCTGGTCCGTGCAGGGTCGGTGGTCAGCTTCCCGCAGCGTGACGATGTCGTCGTCGTCCGCGTTCTTGGGCTCGCCGAACATCGCGGCCCCTTCGTCGAAGCGTGCCAGATGTACGCCGACCTGACCGGACGGCGGGCACCGGGCGCGGCGACACCGCCGCAGCGGCGCGACGTTCCGGCAGGATTGACGGGGGCGCTCGTCCCCGTCTAGCAACGATCCGACCGAGCGGCGCAGGGGTTTGAACGATGACGTATGT
>JAYTXW010000244.1:0-6805 GCA_043742745.1 Sphingomonadaceae bacterium | reverse complement strand
GGGCCGATCGCAGCCCAAGCTGAGGCGCGCGCCGCCATCGCTCCGGTGGCTACGCACGCGGCGCTCGCGACGATCAACGCCAACAGCCTGTCCGCCCTTGCCGCCGCTTTGATCGAGGCCCACCCGACCGCGTTGTTCGCCGACGGCACCCCCGGCGACGCGATGGTGGTCGGCGAACGCCCGACCGCTGTCGATGCCGCCGAGGGGCGCGTCTTCGCCGACGCCGCCGGCGTGCTGCTCGACAGGATGCTCGCGGCGATCGGGCGGTCGCGCGGCGACACCTATCTCGCCAACGCCGTCCAATGGCCCGGCAGCGGCACCGCGACCCCCACCGAAGCTGCGGCGAGCGCGCCTTACCTCCGCCGCCAGATTACGCTGGCGCGGCCGAAGGCGATCCTTGCGCTTGGCCAGGCGGCGGCGACCGCGCTGACGGGATCGACCGCCGGGATCAACCGCCAGCGTGGGCACTGGGTTGAGGTCGACGGCGTCGCGGTCATGCCGACCTTCCACCCCGCGCACCTGCTGCGCCACCCCGCGCACAAGGCGCTGGCATGGGCCGATCTGTGCGCGTTCCGGGCGCGGCTCGCATGAGGCGCGTCCTTGCCGGACTTGCGCTCGTCGCCGTGTTGCTTCCGGTCGTGGCGGCGGCGGAGGACGCCAAGGACGCCACGATTACCGTTACCGGCTACACCGGCATCACCGCTGCCCAGCGCCGCGTTCCGATCCAGCTTACCCCGTCGCAACGCACCGCGTATCGGGCAATTTTTCTGGCGATTGACGCCGGACGCTATTCCGCCGCCGAAAGCGCGCTCGCTGCCCTGCCTGACGGACCGCTGCACGCGAGCGCCAAAGCACAACTGTTCCTCGCGCGCGGTGCGGGTCGCGGCGTCCCCGCCGAGTGGTTGGCGGCGAACACTGATCTGCCGCAGGCCCCGCGTCTCGTCGCGATCGCCGCGCGCGGCAGCGAGGCCCCGCTCCTGCCGACGCAGCGGTTGCTGCGGTCGGTCACCTTCACCCCCGCGATGGGACCGAAATCGGCGCGCGGTGACGGTGCCCGCGACGCCGAGGTCATCGCCCGACTGAAACCCCTGCTCGCCGCCGATCGCAATGCCGAAGCCGATGCGGTCGTCACCGCCGCCGCATCGTCGCTGTCACCCGACGTCGCCGCCGAATGGCTTCAGCGCACCGCGTGGAGCTCGTATGGCGCAGGCGACGACATTGCCGCCGAGCGCCTCGGGCGCGCCGCTGCCGCCGGGAGCAGCACCTGGTCGGCGCTCGGCGGCTGGACGGCGGGACTCGCGGCCTTCCGGCGCGGCGACTGCGCTGCCGCCGCGTCCGCCTTCGATGCCGTATCGTTACGCTTCGGGGCGGAGGACATTGCTCCGGCGGCTAATTTCTGGGCGGCACGCGCCTATCTCGCGTGCGGCAAGCCGCTCGCGGTCGCCAAACGGCTCGAAGCCGCCGCGGCGCGGCCCGACAGTTTCTACGGAATGCTGGCGCGGCGGACGCTCGGCCTCGCTCAGCCGCTCGACTGGGCCGAACCCGACTTCATCACTGCCGACTGGAACCATTTGTCGGCGCTGCCGGGGGCGCGGCGGGCAGCGGCGCTCGTCGAGATCGGCGAGATCGGGCTGGCCGACCGTGAGCTGAAGTATCTCGCGACGACCGCTGCCGCCGACAATTATCCGGCGATCCTGCGACTGGCGGCACGGCTCACCCTGCCCGCAACGCAGTTCTGGCTCGCGCATCACCCCCCGGCCGGGATCGACCCGCCGATGAGCGCGCGCTACCCCGCCCCCGAGTGGAACCCGGCGCACGGCTGGCGCGTCGATCGCGGCCTCGTCTTCGCCCACGCCCTGCAGGAAAGCGCGTTCGTCACCGGCGCGACGAGCCGCACCGGAGCGAAAGGCATCATGCAGCTGATGCCGGCAGCGGCGAAGCGGGCGCAGGCGCGGATGGCCGACGGCGCGGTCGTCGACGTCATCGTCCGCGACCTCGCCGACCCCGAGTTCAACATCGATTGTGGGCAGGCCTATCTCGAAGAGTTGCGCGACATGAGCTATACCGGCGGGCTGTTGCCGAAGGTCATCGCCGCGTACAACGCCGGTCCCGGATCGGTCCAGAAATGGAACGCGACCGTCCGCGATAACGGCGATCCGTTGCTGTTCATCGAATCGATCCCGTTCCGTGAGACTCGCCACTATGTCGAGGTCGTCCTCAAGAACTACTGGATGTACCAGCTCCGCGACGGCAAGGCCCCGCCGTCGATCGACGCGCTCGCCGCTGGACAATGGCCAAAGTTTCCTGGGATGCCGGGGCCGAGCGCGGTGACGGTGACGCCGACGGTCATTGCGCCATTGCTCCCCGTGGTCCGCCCGCCGACCCTCCCCGACGACACGACGGTGGTCGCGGCAGCGCTGTAATTGAGCCGGTTGAGTGGCTTGCAATGCTGCGCCGGAACGACAGCTTTCGACCCCGAGGTGGCCCTAGCGAAAGCAATCTGCTGCGTCCGAAAGCGGACGTTCGACGGTGGGATCAGGCGGGGCACTTGCATGCGTGTAACCCTTGAGTTACTAGTCACCCACGGGTTACATTTTGCAAGAGGTGAACCATGTTGGCTAATATTGCAGCTGCTGAACAAAAAGGCCGGAGGCGTGCAGTTCTTTACCTGCTGATGGCAATAGCGTTAATCGCCGCGACGGCGGCAAACAGCGGCTTTGCCAGCGAGCGGCCAATGCGCCTCGGAACGTGGTTGGTGATGGTCGCGCTCTATGCACTAAATCTCACGCCGTTCGCGACTCGGCGCTTGCGTGCGCCGCTCTCTTCACTTCTTAACGATGAGACGACGCAGGTTTATCGCCAAAAGAGCTTTGTTATCGGCTTTTGGGCCTCGCTAGCGTCGGCAGCTTCCGTTGCAATCGTCGCTTCTACTATGCCGGTCACGGCAATCTTTGCATTTAAGGTCGTAATTGCCACTGGGCTGGTCGCCGCCTTGATCTCATTCGCTGTGCAGGAGCTGCGCGCATGGCAATGACCGAGCGGCTGACGAACACACTACACCAAGAGCGCGACCGGCTCGGCCTCACCCAAGCGGCGCTTGCGGATAGGGTCGGCGTTAGCCGCAAGACGATTAACACGGTCGAGAACAGCGTGTTCGTTCCCTTGACTTTGCTCGCGCTAAAGCTCGCGGCGGCACTGGATCGCCCTGTCGAAGCGTTGTTCCAGTTAAGATCGGACGAGGGCACGGTTGTCCGCTAACCGCGGGATTGATTTCGAAAGCCGCCGGACCGCTCCCCACCCCAAACCCGTCATGCTGGCGCAGGCCAGCATCCACGGTCGTGCGCGACAGTAGGCATTGCGACTGACGCGACCACGGCTACTGGCATGCGCCAGCACGACGGCTGTATGGGAGGGGGACACACTG
Source organism: Sphingomonadaceae bacterium (assembly GCA_043742745.1). Lineage (GTDB taxonomy): Bacteria > Pseudomonadota > Alphaproteobacteria > Sphingomonadales > Sphingomonadaceae > Polymorphobacter_B. The sequence goes on along the minus strand of JAYTXW010000244.1, from coordinate 3,381 downwards.
CCACGGACCCGCCGCGACTATGCCCATCGACCTCACCCTCCCCTTCACCCCCGTCCGCATCGCCGCGCTGACGGTGTCCGACACACGGACAATTGCCGACGACCGCTCGGGCGACACGCTCGTTGCGCGGCTGACGGATGCCGGACACATCCTCGCCGCGCGTGCCATCGTCCGCGACGATGTGCCAACGCTCGTACGCCAGCTCAACGAATGGATCGAAGACACTAAAATCGATTGTATTATTTCCACCGGCGGCACCGGCGTTACCGGGCGCGATGTGACCCCCGAGGCGTTTGCCGCCGTGTGTGACAAGGAAATCCCCGGCTTCGGCGAGCTGTTTCGCTGGCTGAGCTTCGCGAAGATCGGCACCTCGACGATCCAATCACGCGCCACCGCCGGAATCGCGCGGGGCACCTACCTGTTCGCCCTCCCCGGCTCGACCGGCGCGGTGCGGGACGGGTGGGACGGCATCCTTGCAACCCAACTCGACAGCCGCCATCGCCCATGCAATTTCGTCGAATTGATGCCGCGCCTACGCGAACGGTGAATACCCGCCGTCGTCTGTTCTTTATTCGTTCTGTTACTTCAGCTAACGTCGGGCTATGCTCTACCCACTCACGCGCGGTCGCGGGGCGCCAGCGAATACGCGCAGTACGCGCTTCGATGACCCGGCACGGGAGGTCGATGTCGATTGGCTCGACGACCGGACGATGATCGACGACGGCGCGCCGCCGCTGCAGACGACGGTGACGCGCGAAAGTCCACGCACGATCATTAGCCGCAACACCTCGCCCGACATTCCGTTCGATCGGTCATTGAACGCCTATCGTGGATGCGAGCACGGGTGCATCTATTGCTTTGCCCGCCCGACGCACGCCTATCTCGGCCTGTCGCCGGGGCTTGATTTCGAAAGCAAGCTTGTCGCCAAGCCGACCGCTCCCGCCCTCCTCCTCACCGAGCTGTCGAAGCGAAACTATATTCCTGCCGTGCTCGCGATGGGGACAAATACCGACCCGTACCAACCGACCGAGGCAACCCACCGCATCACCCGCGCGTGCCTCGAGGTGCTCCGCGACTTCCGCCACCCGGTGTCGATCACGACCAAGTCCGACCGCGTCGTCGGAGATATCGACATCCTTGCCGATCTTGCTGCCGACGGGCTGGTCGCGGTGGTGATCTCGGTGACGAGCCTCGACGCGAGCGTCGCGCGCACCCTCGAACCGCGTGCGGCGACGCCGAAGCGGCGGCTGGCGGCGATTGCCAGGCTGACCGCTGCCGGCGTCCCGACGTGGGTGTCGGTGTCGCCAATCGTTCCCGCGATTACCGACCACGAGATCGAGGCGATCCTGTCCGCCGCCGCCGCCGCCGGTGCTGTCGGCGCGTTCGCCCGCCCGATCCGCCTGCCCCACGAGGTAGCACCGCTGTTTCGCGGCTGGCTCGACGCGCACTACCCCGACCGCGCCGACCGGGTAATGAGCCTAATCCGGTCGATGCGCGGCGGGCGCGATAACGACCCCGACTTCGGCACGCGAATGAAGGGCGTTGGTCCCTATGCCGACCTGCTCCACCGGCGCTTCGCGCTGGCGAAGACGAAGGCGGGGTTAAACCGCCCCCGCGCGCCGCTCCGCACCGACCTGTTCGACGTCCCGGGGCGAAAGCAATTGACGCTGCTGTAGCGGCGCTGCTTACCGATGCGGGAGAAACGTCGCGGCGTCGAAACCGGCGGGCGCGGGAACTTCGACGATGGGGTCGTCGCGGTCGTCGAACTCAGTGCGGAGCGCGCGGCTCATCACCGCCTGCATCGCATAAAAGGCGGTGACATAGGTCAGCTCGACGATCTCCTCGTCGCTGAACGTCGCGCGCAGGTCGGCGAACAGGGCATCGGGGACACGGCCCGCGTGCATCACCAACCGGTCGGCATAGGCGAGGACTAGCCGCTCGCGCGCGTCGAAGCACGTCGCCGTCTGCCACACCGGCAGCGCCGCGATCTTTTGCTCCGAGACGCCGACCGCACGGAGCGACTTGCAGTGCTGCGAAAATACGAACTGGCTCGCGTTCGCCCACCCCGCCCACGTCTGACCGAGCTCGCGCAGCGCCGGGTCCAACTTGCGGTTCGCGCTGAGGTAAAAGGCAAAGCCCTGCATATTGTGCGCGAGGCAATCGGGTGAGTTGGCAAATGTCGTCCACCAATTACCCGACGTGCCGGTCGTCGTTCCCGGCTCGGCCACAGGATCACGATCGCCGAACAGGAGCTTATACGCCGTCGTCACGATCCCGGCGTCGGTTTCGCCGCGCGCAACCTGGTGGAGGCGCGGCATCAGGCGGCGAGTTCAACGGCGCGCGCTGGCGCATGGCGGACATCGTTTGCGTCGAACACTTTGGTGTTGGCGGCGAACTCCATGAGAATGCCGTTCGGGTCGGTGAAATAGACCGAGCGGACGAAGACGCCGGGGTGCTTCGCCGAGGCGACCGTCGCGTCGCTGTCGTCGTGGTTGATGACGACCGGCACGACGGCGACCCCCGCCGCCTGGAGCCGCGCGATCGCCGCCTCAAGCTCGGCTTCGTCGAGGTGGAAGGCGAGATGGTTCATCGATCCGATCGCCGTTTTCGAATCGCTCGGGAAGGCGGCGATCGACGCAATCCCCGGGGCCGCCGCCGGAGCATCGGCCCACCAGAAGAATGCCACCGACGCGCCGTTGCCTGCATCGAAGAAGAAATGCTGGCCGCCGTCGGGCAGCTGGACGGTCTTGATCAGCGGCATTTCGAGGACTTGCGTGTAGAATTCGACCGTCGCCGCCATGTCGCGCGCGACGAGCGCGACGTGGTTGATCCCCAAAGTCCGCATCGGCTCGATCCCCTGCCGTTTCATCCAACGGTGCGAGTCGGGTCGCCGATTGTCAACGGCGAGGACAGTTGTGGCGGCGACAAACCGCCATCGGTTCTACAGTGACGCTTGGCTTGCGACGTTGCTTAGTGCCCCGTCAGAAATGGCGGCTGCGGGCCGAGGCCCGCGCGCTGCCGCTCGGCGTCGATCCTGACCCGGCACGCCGCCGCAACCGCCCGCGCACGCGGCTCGCGGTCGAGACCGGCAATCGCGATCTCGTCTTCGGGATAGCTCGGCCCGCCGCAGACGATCCACCACTGGCGGCGCAACCCGGTTTCGAGGCGGGCAAGCGCCCCGGCGCGGTCACCCTCGGCGGCGAGCAGCATCGTCCAGCCCCACGTGTCAAAGACCGGGTCGAACCCGCTCGCCTGACGGCGAACCAGCTTCGCGCGGGCGCGGTCGCGCTGCAGCTTGGCGTCGTCGGGGCGGCCCGTCCGGGCGAGCGCGGCGGCGGTGGCGAGCGTGGTGGTCGCATCCCACCCGGCAGCGCGCTGGTC
>JAYTXW010000243.1:0-9651 GCA_043742745.1 Sphingomonadaceae bacterium | reverse complement strand
GGGCGGTGATGGTCGACGTCGCCACCGGGCGGGTCGCGCCGCTCGCCGTCGCACCGCCGCTCAAGGACGAGTTTGTCATTGGCTGGGACGTGACGCAGGCGCTGGCGTCGGGGGTCGGCGAATTCGCGATTGCGGGGGGCGACGTGCGGCCGTTGCGGCTGGGCGAGGTTCCGGGCTTTATCGCGGCGGGGTCCGTTCCCGGCGGGAAGCTGGCGTGGACGACCGCGAGCGACGGCACGCTGCGCCTGTACCACCGCGCCGACCGGTCGCTCGCGCTGACACTCCAGTATCTCGGCGCGGCGGGGTATGTCGCCTATACGTCGCGCGGGACCTACGACACGCCGCTCGGCCCCGACAGCAATGCCTTTCGCTGGCGCGTGCCCGACGAGCCGCTCCGCAGCCTTGGCGGGCAGACCTTCCTGCGTGATTATTATGAGCCGCAGCTTTACGCCCGGACGCTGGCGTGCGCCGCCGCCGACCGGTGCGCGACGGCTTTGCCCCCGCCCCCGCCGGTCGCCGGGCTCAACCGGACGCTCCCCGACGTTCGCATCACGGGCGTCCGCGCCGGGGCGAGCGGGAACCTTGCGGTTGTCGATGTCGCGGCGACCAGCGTCGACAATCCCGCCGCCGCCAATGGCAAGACCCGGTCGGGGATGTACAACTTCCGCCTGTTTCGCAGCGGCAAGCTGGTTGCCCAGTGGCCGACGGCGCCGGCAGATACAGCGGCGCTCGACAGCGACGGCTGGCGGCGGGCGAACACCTTGGTGCCGGGCGCCGACGGGGTGTTTCGCCACAGCTTCACCGTGCGCCTGCCGACCGGGCTGCGCGCGCGCCACACCGCCTTTCAGGCCTATGCCTTCAACACCGATCGCGTCAAAAGCGTCACGGCGCGCGCGGCCTATGACCGGCCGCTAATCTGGCCGCTCGTCTGGCCCGTCGCGCCCAAGGCGTATGTCCTGACCATCGGCATCGACGACTATGCGCAAAGCTTCCTCAACTTGGGCTTCGCCGTCGCCGACGCCGATCTGCTGGCAACGCGGCTGGGGTCGATCCCGGGCTACCGCGTCCGCCACCTCGATCTGCGCGGCAAGGGCGCGAAGCACCAGGGGACACTGGCGGCGGTCGCCGATGCGATTGCGCTTCTGACGCCCGGCGACCACGCGGCGGCACGGGGACGACTGCGGGCGCTGGGTGTCGACCCGTCGGCGTTCGCGGCCGCCACCCCCGACGACCTCGTCGTGATTACCTTTGCCGGCCACGGCTGGGCCGACCCGCGCGGCAACTTCCACCTTGTGCCGTCCGACGAGAACTGGCCCGAAGGCGACCATCCGCCCGACATGAACCGCCTGATCCCGGCAGCGCTGCTCAGCGAATGGCTGCGCGCCGTCGATGCCGGTGAGGCGGCGATCATCATCGATGCGTGCAATTCGGCGGCGGTGGTCGCGACGCGGGGGTTCAAGCCGGGGCCGTTGGGCGACCGCGGCCTCGGCCAACTGGCGTATGACAAGGGCATCCTGATCCTCGCGGCGAGCCAGACCAACCAGAGCGCCGACGAGGACGCGGCGCTGGGCCATGGCTTCCTGACGGCGGCGCTGGCGCGCGACGGCCTCGACGACCATGGCTTCGGGCGCGCCGATCTGAACGACGACGGGGTCATCACCCTCGACGAATGGCTGCGCTTCGCCGTCGCCCGCCTGCCTGCGATCAGCGCCGAGGCGAACGGAGCGGCGCGCGGGCGCGACTTCCGCTTCGTCCCCGAGGCGAGCGCCCCCACCGAACCGCCCCCCGCGCCGCAGCAACCGTCGCTGTTCGACTTCAGCGGGGGGCCAAGCCCGGTCGTGCTGCGTCAGGAATCGACGTGGCCGCGCGTCCAGCGGGCTGCCGCCGCGATCGGCGACCGCGCACGCACGATTGTCGTCGGGACACGGCAGCAGCAACTCTGGGTGACCAACACGCTCGCCGGCGGGATTGCGATGATCCTGGCGATTACCGCGCTGGTAATCGTTGCCGTCATTTATGGCCTGTTCCGGATCATCCGCTATGTCGTCCGCCGCCGCCGCGCCTGATCGCGGCGTCCCCCCTCGACACCGCGACCGATCTGTCAAATACTCACCGTCACAGCGCGGGACAGCGCCAAGGGGACATTTGATGCACCGTACCGTTTCGCTGATCGTCGCGCTCGGCGTCGCCGCCGCCGCTCGCGGCCAGACTGCACCCGCCCAGACCGCACCCGCCCAGACCGCGCACCCCGACGAGGCGGCGTTCCGCGCGACGTACAAGGAACTGGTCGAGACCAACACCGCGCATTCGACGGGGTCGTGCACGCTCGCGGCCGAGCGCATGGCGGCGCGGTTGAGCGCGGCGGGCTATGCGGCGGGCGATCTCCATCGTTTCGCCGTGCCCGAGGCGCCGAAAGACGGCGGCCTCGTCGTCGTCCTGCCCGGCAGCGATCCCAAGGCAAAGGCGATCCTGTTGCTCGCGCACCTCGATGTCGTCGAGGCGAAGGCGGCGGACTGGACCCGCGATCCGTTCACGCTGATCGAGGAGAACGGCTATTTCTATGCGCGCGGCGCGTCGGACGACAAGGCGATGGCGGCGATCTTCGTCGACGCAATGGCGCGCTTTCACGGGCAACCGCGGATGCGGCGGACGCTCAAGCTGGCGTTGACGTGCGGCGAGGAAACGACGGGCGTGTTCAATGGGGCCGAGTATTTGGCGACGCACGAGCGCACGCTGATCGACGCCGGGTTCGCGCTCAACGAGGGCGGCGGCGGGCGGCTCGGCCCCGACGGCAAGCCGATGCTGCTCGCGATGCAGGTCAGCGAGAAAACGTCGCAGAACTACACGCTCGAGGCGAAGAACATCGGCGGGCATTCGTCGATGCCGCGCCCCGACAACGCGATCAACGAACTTGCCACCGCGCTGACCAAGATCGCGGCGTATCATTTTCCGGTGAAGATCGACGCGACGACGGGGGCGTTCTGGACGCGGATGGCCAAAATCGCGCCGCCGCCGGTCGGGGGGGCGATGGCGGCGATCGCGGCCAACCCAACCGACGCCGCCGCCGAGGCGATACTCGCGCGTGACCCGCTGTTCAACTCGACGCTGCGGACGACGTGCGTCGCGACGCTGCTTGACGCCGGTCACGCCGAAAACGCGCTGCCGCAGCGCGCGCAGGCAAACATCAACTGCCGCATCTTTCCCGGTGACACGATCGCGGGGACGCGCGACCGGCTGGCCGAGGTTATCGGCAACCCGGCGATCAGCGTGACGAGCAAGCCACGCCGCGGGCCGCCGTCGTCGCCCGCCGCGCTCGACCCGGCGGTCCTCGGACCGGCGGAGCGGCTTGGCGCCGAAATATATCCGGGGGTCCCGCTGATCCCGATCATGTCGACCGGCGCGAGCGATTCGATCTACCTCGCCGCCGCCGGTATCCCGTCGTACGGCGTCCCCGGCATCTTGTACGAACTCGACAGCGGCAACATCCACGGCCTCAACGAACGCATTTGGGTGAAGTCGGTCCTCGACGGGCGCGACTTTCTGTTCCGCCTGATCCGGACCTATGCTGACGCGAAGTGATGATGCGCTGGCAGGTGCTTCCGTTGGTCGTCACGGCGGCGTGGCCGTTGGCGGCACGCGCCGCCGCGCCGCAGACCGAGGCCGGGGCATACACGCGCTATGAACTGCTCGCGCCTGCGTCGCACAGTTTTCGCATCACCTATTGGATCACCGCGACGACGCCGGGGGCGACAACGTACTTCAACCCCGTCCGCCCCGGCAGCATTGCGCGCGACGAGCACGTCACCGACGCGGCAACGGGCAGGCCGCTCGCCTTTGCCGAGGTCGACGGCAGCGTCGCGGCGGCGGCGGGAGTCGAAGGGGCGACGGCGGGCAATCGCTTCATCGCCGTGACCCTCGCGCACCCCGTTCCCGCAGGCGGCGGCGCGCGGTTGGTGATCGACAAGACGTATGAGGACCCGAAGAGCTACTTTGCCGACGGCGGCAGCATCGTCTTCGACCGCTCGCTCGGCATCAAGCGCAACACCGTCGTCCTGCCGCTCGGGTACCGGCTGGCGGCGGTCAATGTGCCGTCGCAGGTTCTCCAACAGGCGGACGGTCGCGTCGCCGTGTCGTTCTGGAACACCAGCCCCGCCGCGTCGCCGCTGGTGATGCGGGCTGTGCCCAGCGTGGTTCGATCCGGGACGCCGTCGGCAGTCGCCACGCTGCTCAGCGAACGCGCCGCACAGACGCGCGAGATCGTCTATTATTTGAACGCGCCCGAGACGCACAGCTTTGCGTTAACCCACGACTATACCGAGACGACGCCGGGGGTCGCCGCCTATGTCAACATCGTCCGCGCCGGGAGTACGGCATCGAACCCCAGCGCGACCGACCTCGATACCGGCGCGGTGCTTCCCGCCGAGGCGGTCCACGGCGCGGCGGCGATCCGTGCCGTCGAACCGCACGCGCCTGATGTCACCGATACGACGGACGCGATCGTCTTCCGCTTTGCCCCCGTGGCCGTCGGGGCAAGCCGCCGCGTGCGGATCGCCGAAACGTACACCGACGCCGACCGCTATGGGCTGCAAGGCGACGAACTTGTCTGGCATCGCAGCCTTGGGCGACCGCTGAACGCCGTCGTTCTGCCGACGGGGTGGACACTGACCAATAGCGCGGTCCCGGCGAGTGTGACGACGACCCCCGACGGGCGGACACGGCTCGACTTCGTCAACCCGCGCACCGACGAGATCGACACCGTCATCACCGCCCGGAGAGTGAATTGACCTTTCCCATCGACGCCGTCCGCGCGCGTTTTCCGGCACTCGGCGTGACCGATGGCGGCCACCGTCGTATCTATTTCGACGCGCCCGGGGGCACACAGGCGTGCGACGCGGCGATCGACGCGATGGCGGCGCATCTGCGCGGGGGCACGGCGAATTCGGGCGGCGGGTTCGCCAGCTCGGTCGCGACCGATGCCGCAAGTGAGGCGGCACACGCGGCGATGGCCGACTTGATCGGCGCGGAGCCGGACGAAATCGCCTTTGGTCCGAACATGACGTCGCTGACGCTCGCGGTATCGCGCGCACTGGCGGCGACGTGGGTGGCGGGCGACGAGCTGATCGTGTCGCGGCTCGACCACGACGCCAATGTCGCGCCGTGGCTCCGCGTCGCCGCCGACCGGGAAATGACGGTGCGCTGGCTCGATTTCGACCCGGCAACAGGAGTCCTCGACGTCGCGTCGCTGCCGGATTTGCTCACCGCGCGGACGCGGCTGGTGGCGGTCGGGCTGGCGAGCAATGCGATCGGGACATTGAACGACGTCGCCGCGATCGTCGCGACGGTGCGCGCGCACGGCGATGCGTTGGTGTTCGTCGATGCCGTGCAGGCGGTGCCGCACGTCGCGGTCGATGTTGCCGCGCTCGGGGCCGACCTGCTCGTCTGCTCGCCGTATAAGTTCTTCGGGCCGCACATGGGGGTGCTGTGGGCGCGGAAGGGAGTGCTCGACGGCGTTGCCGCGTACAAGGTCCGTCCGGCGAAGGACTCGCCCGCTGCGGCGACGTTTGAAACGGGGACGCCGTCGTTCGAGGGGCAGGCGGGGGTCGGCGGCACGATCGACTATCTCGACTGGCTGGGCGACGCGGTCGGGGACCGGAGCAACGACCGGCGCGGGCGACTGCGCGCGGCGTTGGCGGCGTGTGCGGCGTATGAACACGAGCTGGGGACGGCGATGCTGGCGGGTCTGGCCGTAATCCCCGGTCTGAAACTATACGGGCCGCCGACGATGGCGGGGCGGGTGCCGACTTTCGGCTTCACGATCGCGGGTCATGCCCCCGACGCCGTTGCCGCGGCGCTCGCGGCCGATAATATCTTCGTCTGGTCGGGGCATTTCTATGCGGTCGAGGTCATCGCGCGCCTTGGCCTGACCGACAGCGGCGGGTTGATCCGCGTCGGCCTCGCGCATTATTCGACGATCGCCGAGGTCGATGCGCTGCTGACTGCGCTGCGGCGACTTACCGGTTGATCAGCCCCCGTCGAGCACACTCCGCACCTTCGCCGCGAGCGCCTCGAAGGTGAACGGCTTGCCGATCAGGTCGACCCCCGCGTCGACGACGCCGTTATGGACGACGGCGTTGCGCGTATAGCCGGTGGTGAACAGCACCTTCAGCCCCGGACGCAGCGCGCGCGCCGCCTCGGCCAGCCGCGCGCCGTTCGTCTCGGGCATGACGATATCGGTGAACAGCAAGGCAACGTCGGGGTTGTCGGTCAACAATCGCATCGCGCCGGCCGCGCCATCGGCTTCGATCACGCGGTAGCCAAGTTCGCGCAGGCTTTCGACGGTGATCATGCGAACCCCGGTCTCGTCGTCGACCACAAGGATTAGCTCGCGCTCGTCGCCGCCGACAGGTGATGCGTCGGCGACGGTCGCTTGGGTCGTCGCAGTGCCCCCGATCAGGCGTGGCAGATACAGCTTGACGGTCGTGCCGACGCCGACCTCCGAATACAGCTTCACATGGCCGCCAGATTGCTTGACGAAGCCGTAGGCCTGGCTCAGCCCGAGGCCGGTCCCCTGGCCCGTGGCTTTGGTCGTGAAGAACGGGTCGAATGCCTTGTCGATGATCTCGCTCGGCATTCCGGTGCCCTCGTCGGTGACAGCGACCATCACATAATGACCAGCGGTGACCCCGATCTCGGCGGCGACATAACGATCGTCGAGTTCGCAATTATGCGTCTCGATCGTCACCTTGCCCTCGCCGTTCATCGCGTCACGGGCGTTGATGCCGAGGTTGAGGATGACGTTTTCAAGCTGGTTGGGGTCGGTATTGACGAGCCACAGGCCGCCGGCAAGGACGGTTTCAAGCTGGATTCCCGCCCCGAGCGATCCGCGCAGCAGGTCCGACATTCCGGTGACGAGGCGGTTGATGTTGCTCGGCTCGGGCTGGAGCGGCTGTTGACGCGAAAAGGCGAGCAGGCGTTGGGTGAGCGTCGCCGCGCGCTTCGCACCATCGGTCGCCGCCTCGAGATAGCGCCGCGCGCGTGCGTCGTCATCGCTCAACCGCCGCCCAAGGAGATCGAGTGAGCCGAGAACGATCGCCAGCATATTGTTGAAATCATGCGCAACACCACCCGTCAATTGGCCGACGGCTTCCATTTTCTGCGCCTGGCGGAGGGCTTCCTGGGTCAAGATAAGATCGCGCGCCGCTGCCTTTTCGGCGGTGACGTCGCGCGCGATACAATAGAGTTTGCCGTTCGCTTCGGCTGCTGTCCACGCAAATTCCCGGACCGATCCGTCGGCGTGGCGATAGCGATTTTCAAAGCCGCGCAGCGGTTCAGCCATGGCGATGCCGAGCGCAGCGTTGCTGGCCGGGATGTCGTCGGCAACCAGAAACTCAATAAAATTATGGCCGATGAGGTCGGCTGCCGAATAACCGAGGGTCAGGGTCCACGCCGGATTGACTGCTTCGATCACACCGTCGAGGCCGATGATCAGCAGCATATCGCGCGATTCGCGCCAGATTGCATCGCGTTCAGCGACGGCCTGTTCGACGCGCTGCTCGAGTGTCGTGTTGAGCCGGTGAACGGCGGCTTCAGCGCGCGCGCGTTCGACCGCCTCCCACGTCCGTGCAGCCACTTCCTCGGTCAGCGCGATGTCGTCGTCGGACCAAGTGGTGGCGACGGTGCGGTTGACGAACAGGCTGGCGCGGTGGCGACCATCGCGTATCAACGGCGCGACGAGAAACGCGGCGACGTCGATTGGGGCATAGGTTTGCGCGAAGAGCGCGGCGCCGATCCGGTCGTCGTTGGCGGTGTCGGTCACTGCCGTCGTGAACCCGGCATCGGCATCCGTCACCAGCGCCTCACCGAAATCGGCGATCGCCCAGACGCCGTCGGTCGGCGTGCAGCCGTCGACATAGCCATTCTCGGCCAGCATATGCGTGCCATTGTCCAGAACGGTGCCATAGCCGACGCGGTTGGCGCGCAACTCGCGCCCGAGCGCGGTCATCGCTGTCCCCTTAATGGCGTGGGCGTCATACAGCGCGCGCAACTTGTCGCTGAGCTTAAGCAGAAACGCCTTCCGTTCGGCGGCGCGGCGGCTGCGGCTGATATCGATGACCGATCCGATCGCACGGACGCAGCGGTCGCCGCGAAACAAGCCGCGCCCGCGCGCCGCTACCCAGCGGACGGTGCCGTCGTCGCGTCCGACCGTGCGGAATTCGACATCGTAAGCAGCCCGTACGGCGGGATCGAGCGCGGCGGCGAACGCGGCGGTCGTCGCGGCGAGATCGTCGGGATGGAGGCCGGCGTAGAAGTCGTCGAGGGCGACCGGCGTGCCGTTGGCGATGCCAAACATCGCGCGCGTCCGGTCGGTCCATGTCAGCGTGTCGGTCGTTAGGTCGAGATCCCACGTCCCGACCTCGGCGGCGTCGGTCGCCAACCGCAGCGACTCTTCGCTCAGTTCGAGCCGTGCCTCACCGGCGCGCCGCGCCGTGACGTCCTGTGCGACACCCCGAAGACGGTGGGCCTTGCCATCGGGTGCGAGGTCGACCTCGCCGTGCCCCTCGATCCAGCCGGTGCTGCCGTCCGCCCGTTGGATACGGTAGACGACATGATAGCTTTCGCCGCGCGTTATCGCACCGTCGAGTGCAGCGGTGATGCGCGGCGCGTCGTCGGGGTGGATCGCGGCGCGGATGGCGCGGTGGTCGGGCGGGCCCGATGGCAGACCGTAAACGGCGTTAACCGTCGGCGTACCGGTCAGTATCAGATCGGGCAGCGACAATTCCCACACACCGATCGCCGCCACCTCGGTCGCGAAGCGCAGCCGTGTTTCGCTCAGGCGCAGTGCCTCGAGGCGCTCGGCGATTTCGACAGTAAGGTCGGCATTGTCGCGAGACAGCGTCTCGGTGCGCGCGCGCGCGCTGGTCACATCAGTCTGACTCGCAAAGAAGAACGTTGCCTGCCCCGCTGCGTCGAATACCGGGGCGATCGCCAGCCGGTTCCAAAAGGGCGTCCCATCTTTGCGATAGTTGCGGACATCGATCTCGATGGGCTTTCGCGCCGCGACAGCCGCGCGGATCGCCGCTACGGTCGACGGGTCGGTGTCTGCACCTTGCAAAAAACGGCAGTTGCGTCCGACAACCTCCTCTGCCGTGTACCCGGTCAACCGCGCAAAACTGTCATTGGTGAAGATAATCGGGTTGTCGTCCTGGCGCGGATCGGTGATGGCGATCGCGAGCCGGGTGGCGGCAACAATGGCGACGAATGGGTCGTCGTTGGCATTCGCGAGCGCGGCCGCGAGACGACTGACTTCGCCGCTCATTTGTTCTTCGTCGGTCGTAGTGGCGGACACCATCTCGTCCTAATAGCGGCGCGGCGTTACGCGGGCAATGCAACCCGCCGTACGGATCAGGGCGGATCCGATCATCGTCTGCATTCGGTACGAGGCGCGGTGGGGGAGACAGTGCACGGTATCGCGACGCGCCGGGGGAGGGGCGTGCCCTCCCCCGTCCGCGACCGCTACGCCGCGACGCTTGCGTTGAACGGCAAGTCCTTGTCGGGGCGGAGGTCGCCGGGCAGGCCGAGGACGCGCTCGGCGATGATGTTGCGCAGGATTTCGTCGGTGCCGCCCGCGATCCGCAACCCCGCCGATGCCAT
>JAYTXW010000242.1:0-2152 GCA_043742745.1 Sphingomonadaceae bacterium | reverse complement strand
GGGTGAAGGCGTTTAAGATCTATCGCTGGAACCCCGACGATGGGGCGAACCCGCGGTACGATAGCTACGAGCTCGATCTCGATACGACCGGGCCGATGGTCTTGGACGCGCTGATCAAGATCAAGGCCGAGGTCGATCCGACGCTGACCTTCCGCCGGTCGTGCCGTGAGGGCATTTGCGGGTCGTGCAGCATGAACATTGACGGGACAAACACGCTCGCGTGTACGCAGGCGATCGAGGACATCAAGGGTGAGGTGCGGATCACGCCGTTGCCGCACATGGATGTCGTCAAGGACCTCGTCCCCGATTTCAAGCACTTCTACGCGCAATATGCGTCGATCAAGCCGTGGCTCCAGACCGTCACGCCCGCTCCCGCCGATGGCGAACGGCTGCAGACCGTCGAGGACCGCAGCAAGATCGACGGGCTGTATGAGTGCATCCTGTGCGCGTGCTGCTCGACGGCGTGCCCGAGCTATTGGTGGAATAGCGACAAGTTCCTCGGGCCAGCGATCCTGCTCCAGGCGTACCGCTGGCTTGTCGACAGCCGCGACGAGATGACCGGCGAGCGGCTCGACGCGCTCGAGGATCCGTTCCGCCTGTATCGCTGCCACACGATCATGAATTGCGCGAATGTGTGCCCGAAGGGACTCAACCCGGCGAAGGCTATTGCCGAGATCAAGAAGATGATGGTTGAGAGAGCCGTTTAGCGGCTAAGCGGAAGGCGAGCTTCGCATCTTCGCGAAGATCGGCTTACGCTCGGACTCGCGGCGGCTCCGGGCGGCATGTCGGGCGGCCCTCCCGCGCGAACCCGTCCGACGACGCGGCTTTGCGACAATGCCCCCCGCTGCACTATTATCGCACTGCGAACATCGCCCGCAGCTTCTCGTTCCCGTCGACCTCGACAAACCCAACCCGCCGCAGGTCAAGTGCTCTCCGCCTCCGCCGCAGTCCCGCCAGTAGCGGGCGCTCGACCCCGTAGTGCACCGCGACACCCAAGCCGACGACGGCCCCGCACAGTACGACAAACCCAATGTTCTCGGGCACCGCCGCGATCAGGCCGACGCCCTGCATCACCCGGGCGACAATCGACAGCGCCGGGTAATGGACGAGATAGATGCTGTACGACGCCGCGCCGAGAACCGACAGCGCGGCGGGAACGCCAAACCGGTGGTCGCGCTCACGGGTAACGACCCCGGCGAGGGCCACCGCACTGGCGACGCCATAGAGCAGGTTCCGCAGAGTTTCACCAAGGCCATCGGCGAGCGCTTCCTCGGCAGCGAGTGCAACGAAGGCAAGCAGCCCGACCACTATCCACAGCATTGGCCGGCGAATGCGCCGCTGGCGGACAGCAATTTGCGTTAGCACGCCGAGCGCGAACAGCAGGTTGAGCGGTGACGTAACATACGCGGGGACGGCGTCGAAGCCGACGGTCGCCCCGAGAGAGATCGCTGCCAGCCACAGCGCGCCCACAACCAACCCGGCGCGGCGACCGACGATCGCGGTGGCGAAGGCAGCGTAGAACAGAATTTCGTGGAACAGCGTCCATGACACGGTGAGGACGCCGTCGTGGCTGTCGCCACCAATGAGTAGGTACGACCTGGCGATCACGGCGGCATCGACATGACGGAGCGAGGGAATGTTCGGCCCAAGCAGCGTTAGCGCGACGACCCCGGTCAGAACGAGCCAATAAAGCGGATAGACGCGGTCGAACCGCCGCGCGAGATAGCGACGCAGCCGGTCGGGACGCCCGACGTCGCGCGCGTGCACATGGGCCATAATGAAGCCGCTGAGGACGAAGAAGAACTCGACCCCGGCATGACCACCGACGAATGCGCCGCCGAACGCGCGCGCGTGCCAATACGCCGAGTTCATCGCCAGGCGGTCGGCGTGATACAGGACAACGAGGAGTGCCGCGATGCCGCGACCGGCTTCAATCGACCCGAAGGTCGCGCGCGGCGGAGCCGGACGGGCGGTTACCGGGATCGCGAACGCCGTTGACTGGATGTCGATCGACACACGCTTCTCCCTCACCCGTGCCGGTGATTACGGCGCGGATCGGCGTGGCCTTACTCGACGGGTGTCACGAGGCGACGGCGTCGTCGGCCGATGAAAAGCCGCCACCCCTTGCGTCGCGAGGCGCCGTGCCGCTAAC
>JAYTXW010000241.1:0-4416 GCA_043742745.1 Sphingomonadaceae bacterium | reverse complement strand
GGGACGCGGCTGTACGTCGCCGAGGGGCTGGCCGGCTATGACGACGCGCTGCGCCTCGCGCTCCGGTCGCTCGTTGCCGACCGGGTTGTCGCCGGGACCATCGGCGCGACGGTGACGGCGGCCGGCGACGCGGCGGCTTTTGCCCGTGCGCAGGCCGGCAGTCTCGACCCCGCGCTGGCGCTGAACGAAGCATATCGCCGCAACAATGGTGGCAGCTATGCCGAGGCATCCGAGTTTTTCGCGGTGCTGACGTCGAGCGACACGGCCAAGGCGCAGCGCGGCGAATTCCTGCTTGGCGCGGCGCTGCAACAGTCGAACCTCGGTGCATTTGCCGAGGCCGACACGCTGTTCGCCCGGGTATCGCCCGACGAGATGCAGGACCCGGTCGGGGTGCGCCTGTCGCGCAACTTTCATGCGATCCACCTGCTCAATCAGCGGCGGCCCGAAGATGCGCTGGTTGAGCTCGACCGCCGCATGACCCCGGCTGCTCCCGCGACCGTGCCCGGGCCGCCGGTAATCGATACGCTGGCGGCGGCACGGCTCAACCGCGACGCAACACTCGCGGCGGTGAGCGGGATCGGGCTGACGCCGGAGGAGCGCGCGCAGGTGCTCGATGCCCAGGCGCTCCAGCTGCGCGGGGCAGCGTTGCGCCTTGCCGGTGATCGGGCGGGCGCACGCGTCGCGTCGAAGGCGGCGGTGACTGCGCTGAGCGACATTGGGCGGCGCGGGGTCGCGTCGGTCGCGCGGCTGAAGTCGGCGGCCTATTCCGACCTTGCCGGACTTGACGAGACCAGCGGCGACCTCAACGCCGCCGAGGTGCAGCTGCGCCTCGCGGTAACGACCGTCGCCGCCGAATATCCCGACTCGCTCGCGACGCTGTCGATCGAAGCGCGGCTGGCGGCGTTGCTCGCGCGGCGGGGCAAGACCGACGCGGCGCTGACCCTGTATCGCACCGTTGTCACCCGCGCGGTAGCGAGCGGAACGGTTGGCCCGGGGCTGCTCGGTGGCCTCGCGCCATATTATGCGCTGCTCGCCCGCGAAAGTGTTGCCCACCCGGAACTCGCGGGCGATTTTTTCACTGCCAGCCAGCTCCTCCTTCGTCCGGGAGTCGCGCAGACGCAGGCGGTGCTCGCGCGCGAACTGAGCGGTGGCGACGACGAGGCGGCGCGGCTGTTCCGACAATCGACCGCGTTGACCCGCGATATCGACCGCACACGGATCGAAATCGGGCGGCTGGCCGAGAAGACGACGCCGACTGCCGACGAGACGATCCGGCTGACGGCGCTCCGCGTGCGCTATGCCCAGCTTGCGACCGACCAGACCGCGACCACCGCCGAATTGGGCAAATACCCGCGCTTTCGCGCCGTGGCGACGACCGGGCTGACGCTCGCCGATCTGCAGGCGGCGCTTAAACCCGGCGAGGCGTATTTCAAGCTGACCGCGCCGGGGACGCGCGCTTATGGGATGCTGGTGACGCCGACGTCGGTTCGGTTGTACCCGATCGCGCCGACCGTCGCCGCGCTGGGGCGCAAGGTCGGACGCCTGCGCCAGAGCATCGTCGTCATCGACGACGGCGCGCCGAGCACCAAGCCGTACGACGTCGCGCTCGCCTATGACCTGTTCACCGACATCGCCGGGCCCATCGCGGGCGACCTTCGCACCGTTCGCCACCTGATTTACGAACCCGACGGACCGCTGCTCAAGCTGCCGCTCGCGCCGCTGGTCATGGACCGCGCCGGGGTCGACGCCTATGCCGCGCGCCAGCGGCTGCTGGGGGCCGATCCGTTCGACTTTCGCGGCGTTGCGTGGGTCGCGCGCGCGCTCGACATCAGCACGTCGGTGTCACCGCTTGCTTTCCGCGACTTGCGCAATGCGGCGGCGTCGCGCGCGCCGAAGGCATATATCGGCTTTGGCCAGAACGCCCCGCTCGCCGGGTTCGCGCTGACGCAGGCGACAACGCGCGGCGTGGTCGGCAGCGGCCCCGGGTGCACCTGGTCCCCCGCCGAGTGGAACCATCCCGTGCCCGGCGCGGAGCTGTTCCAGGCGGCGACCTTGCTCGGCGGTGCGGGGACGACGGTGGTGACGGGCGCGGCGTTCACCGATACCGACATCACTACCCGGACCGACCTCGCCCAATATCGCATCCTTCATTTCGCGACGCACGGGCTGGTCACCGCGCCAAAGCCCGAATGCCCGGCGCGCCCGGCGCTGATGACGTCGTTCGGGGGGCCGACGTCGGACGGGCTGCTGACCTTTGCCAAGGTGTTCGATCTTCATCTCGACGCCGATCTGATCATCCTGTCGGCGTGCGACACCGCCGGTGCGGCGAGCATCGGCGCATCGCGCGAGGCCGGGGTCACGACGGGGGGCGACTTTGCGCTCGACGGCCTTGTCCGCGCCTTTGTCGGGGCGGGCGGGCGCGTCGTCATCGCCAGTCACTGGCCGGTACCCGACGAATTCAACGCGACCCAGCGGCTGATCGGCGGGCTGTTCACCGCCCCGCCCGGCACCAGCATCGCTGGTGCGCTCCACGCGGCACAGGTGCCGTTGATGGACGCCGCCGCGACCAGCCATCCCTATTACTGGGCGGCGTTCTCGGTCGTCGGTGACGGCGGGCGCCCGATCGCGCGCGCGGTGACGCGGACTGCCGCCAACGATTCCATGGTCCGTGGGCAATAATGGCGGACGGCGCCGGTCGTCGCGGCGGGCGCTGGCTCCAACGGATCGGGCGGCGGCGGCTGGCAAGCATGATCGTCGTGCTGGTTGCCGCCGCTCTCGTCGCGCGACTAAGCTGGCACGTCCCCGTCATCGTCGATGCCGAACGGACGCTGTTCGACATCCGCACCGCGTTCGCGGCCCCGCGCGTCAACCAGGATAATCGCATCGCGATCGTCACTTATACCGAAAGCACGCTGCAACACACAGCCCGCCGGTCGCCGGTCGATCGGGCGCTTCTCGCCCGCGCGCTGACCGCGCTCGACCACGCGGGGGCGAAGGCGATCGGCGTCGACATCCTGATCGACCAGTCGGTCGTCGGGGAGGACGCGGTGCTGACCGCCGCGTTGCGCGCGATGCACACGCCGGTGCGGCTGGCGTTCGCGTCGGTCAAGGACACCGCCGAGTTCATCGAACCGTGGCAGGAGGCGCATCTCCTCGGCTTCATCGGGCAGGCGGGGCCGAGGGTCAGCGCAGGCAGCGTCCGGCTCGAGGCCGACGCCGATGGCACTGTGCGGCGGTGGCCCGCGCTCGTGTCCGGCGTCGTCCCCCTGTCGCGCGCGCTCGCTGCGTCGAAAGACATTTACCGCGGGATGATCGCCTATCGTCAGGCCAAGCTGACCGACCGCCCGGTGTTCAACAAGCTCGACATCGAGTTGCTCGCCGACTCGGCGACGGCGGCGATGCTCGCTCCGCTATTGCGCGGGCGGACCATCCTGATCGGGGCCGATCTGCCCGCGACCGATCGGCTGCCGACGCCGTTCACGGCGATCACTGGCGCGACGATGGCGGGGACCGAAATTCACGCGCATATGCTCGCGCAGACGCTCGACCGCGACTGGCCCGCGCCGATTCCCGGGTGGGCGTTGTGGCTTGCCGCGCTCGCCGCCGTCGGCGCGGGCGCGGCAACGAGCCTCGTCGAGAAGCGCCTGACATGGCTCGTCGTGCTGATCGGGATCCAGGCGACGGCGCTGCTCGGCGTGCCACTGCTGCTGGCGGCGATGCATACGATCGACACGACCGGCTTTCCCGCGCTCGGCTGGGCGCTCGGCTGGCTGGCGGCATTCATCGCGGTCGGGTCGGCGGCGCGGTCGAT
The DNA here is from genome assembly GCA_043742745.1 of Sphingomonadaceae bacterium. Taxonomy (GTDB): domain Bacteria; phylum Pseudomonadota; class Alphaproteobacteria; order Sphingomonadales; family Sphingomonadaceae; genus Polymorphobacter_B. The sequence continues at coordinate 605 of JAYTXW010000241.1, read as the reverse complement.
CGGCAGCGAGGAACGTCGCTTCGCGCAGGGGGCGCTCGGGCGTTACCTGCCCGAAGACGTCGCTGCGATGATCCTGCGGGAGCCCGAACGCCTCGCGCTGTCGGGCGAGAGCCGCGAAATCTTCGCGCTGTTTTCCGACATGGAGGGCTTCACCAAGCTGTGCCACCGGTTGACGCCCGAGGAGGTCGCGACCTTCCTCAACGACTATCTCGACCACCTGTGCGGCATCGTCCTCAAATATGGCGGGACGATCGACAAGTTCGTCGGCGACGCCGTCGTCGCGTTCTGGGGGGCCCCCGTATCGCGTCCGGGCGACGGCGACCGGGCGCTCGCCGCCGCCGCCGAGATGTGCCGCGCGGTCGAACTCAAGGTGCGCGGCGACACGCCGTTGATCGGCAAGACGCGCGTCGGCCTCCACTGGGGGCGCACGGTCGTCGGCAATTTCGGCGGGTCGGGACGGATGCAATATACCGCGCTCGGCGACACGATGAACACCGCCGCGCGGATGGAATCGGCGAATAAATATCTGCGGACCTCCGCTTTGGTCAGCGGTGACGCGCTCGCCGGCATGGCGGCGGCGGGCGTCCGCCCGATGGGCCGCGTTC
>JAYTXW010000240.1:0-4428 GCA_043742745.1 Sphingomonadaceae bacterium | reverse complement strand
TCGGGCGCGGGCGGCGATGGGGCGGTGTCGTTCCGGCGCGAGAAGTTCGTCGAATACGGCGGTCCCGACGGCGGTGACGGCGGGCGCGGCGGCGACGTCATCTTTGAAAGCGTTGCTGGCCTCAATACGCTGATCGATTTCCGCTATTCGCAGCATTTCAAGGCCCAGCGCGGCCAGCATGGCATGGGGCGCGAGCGGACCGGCGCGGGCGGCGACGACCTGATCATCAAGGTCCCCGTCGGCACCCAGGTCATCGACGACGACGGTGACGGCAGCAGCGGCGGCAGCGCGGGCGCGACCCTGCTCGCCGACTTCACCGCCGTCGGCCAGCGGTTGACCCTCCTCCACGGCGGCGCGGGGGGCAAGGGCAACGCCTTCTTCAAATCGTCGACCAACCGCGCGCCGCGCGAATTCGAACCCGGCGGCGCGTTCGCCGAAGCCTGGGTGTGGCTGCGCCTCAAGCTGATCGCCGATGCCGGCCTGCTCGGGATGCCAAACGCGGGTAAGTCGACCTTCCTCAACGCCGTCACCAACGCGGCGGCAAAGGTCGGCGCGTACCCGTTCACCACCCTCAAGCCGCAGCTCGGCGTCGTCGGTCACAAGGGGCAGGAGTTCGTCCTCGCCGATATCCCCGGCCTGATCGCGGGGGCAGCGGACGGCGTTGGCATCGGCGACCGCTTCCTCGGCCATATCGAGCGCTGCCGCATCCTCCTCCATCTCGTCGATGCGAGCGACGACGACCCTGTCGGCAATTACGAAGTCGTCCGCGACGAACTCGACGCGTATGGCGCGGGGTTGGAAGGCAAGGCCGAGATCATCGCCCTCAACAAAAGCGACCTCGTCGAACCCAAGGCGCTGGCAAAGCTGCAAAAGAAACTGGCGAAGGTCAGCGGCGCCGACGTGTTCCTGCTATCCGGGGCGACGCGGGCGGGGCTTGAACCCGTCCTCGACCGGCTGATCGAAGCGGTCGGCGTCGCCAAGGCCCCGGCGGCGGGGACAGCGCGCGCATGGACGCCGGTGTGAGCCGCCTGCTTACTGTCATCAAGGCCGTCATCCGGCGCACGCCGGGACCCAACGTCGTGCGAAACGGGCGGCATCCGGTGTGCCACGACCTTGGGTCCCGGCGTGCGCCGGGATGACAGCCTGACTGTGATCACCCCCGCCGCGCGCTTCGCCCCCGCCGCCTGCGCGCGCCTCGTCGTCAAGATCGGGTCGTCGCTCCTCGTCGACGCGAACGGCAACGTCCGCCGTGAGTGGCTGGCAAGCGTTGCCGCCGACGTCGCCGCGCGCCGTGCTGCGGGTCAGGCGATCGTCATCGTCACGTCGGGCGCGATCGCGCTCGGCGCGCGGCGGCTTGGGCTGGCAAAGGGTGGACGAGCAAGCCTCGACGACGCGCAGGCCGCTGCCGCGACCGGACAGATCGTTCTCGCCGCTGCCTACGCCGACCTGCTCGGGGCGCACGGGCTGCAGGCGGCGCAGATCCTGTTGACGCTCGACGACCTCGACGACCGGCGGCGCTATCTCAATGTCGCAGCGACGCTCGACCGGCTGCTCGTGCTCGGCGCGGTGCCGGTGGTCAACGAAAACGACAGCGTCGCCACCGCCGAAATTCGTTTCGGCGACAACGACCGGCTCGCTGCGCGCGTCGCCCCGGCGGCACAGGCCGGCGGCGTCATCCTGCTGTCCGATGTCGCCGGACTGTACACCGCCGACCCTCGCCGCGACGCGGGTGCTCACCTTCTCGCCGAGGTAGCGACAATCGACGCCGCCATCGAAGCCATGGCGGGCGGCACGGTAACAGCCACGGCGGGCGGCGTCGGCACCGGCGGGATGGCGGCCAAGGTCGCCGCCGCCAAGCTCGCGGTCGCCGCCGGCATTCCGCTCGCTGTCGCCGATGGGCGCGGTGACCACCCGCTTGCCACCTTTGCCGCGCGCGGCATCGGCACGGTCTTCACCGCCGCCGCCGGCGCGCCCGCGCGCAAGGCATGGCTCGCCGGACGCGCCGTCGTCGCCGGGCAGATCGTCGTCGATGCCGGCGCGGCGACGGCGCTGGCCGAAGGGCGCAGCCTGCTCGCCGCCGGGGTGACGTCGGTCGCGGGTGCCTTCGTGCGCGGCGATCTCGTCGCCGTTGTCGGCCCCGGTGGACCGGTCGCGCGCGGGCTGATCGCCTATGACGCCGCCGAGGCCGCGCTGATCGCCGGGCACCGCAACGATGCCCATGCCGCGATGCTCGGCTACGCCCCGCGCGCCGCGCTGATCCACCGCGACCAGCTGGTGCTGTTATGACGCCTGCCGATACGATCGCCGCGATGGGCGCGGCGGCGCGGGCGGCAGCGACGGTGCTTGCGGCGACGCCAACCGCGACCAAGGCGGCGGCGGTGCGCGGCGCGGCGGCGGCGATTCGCGCGGCGGCCGACACGATCCTCGCCGCCAACGCAGCCGACATGGCGGCGGCGGACGGCCTGTCCCCCGCGCTCCGCGACCGCCTGCTGCTCACCCCCGCCCGCGTCGCGGCGATGGCCGCCGGACTCGACGCGATCGCCGCGCTGCCCGACCCCGTCGGGGCGGTCGCCGCCGCATGGGAGACCGCGAACGGCCTAAGTTTCGAGCGCGTCCGCGTTCCCCTCGGCGTCGTCGGCATCGTCTACGAAAGCCGCCCCAACGTCACCGCCGACGCGGGTGCGCTTGGCGTTATGGCGGGGAACGCCGTCATTCTGCGCGGCGGCAGCGAGGCGGCGCACTCGACCGCCGCGATCCACGCGGCGCTGGTCGAGGGACTGGTCGCGGCGGGGCTGCCACCGACCGCGATCCAGCGCGTCGCCGACCCCGACCGCGCGCTCGTCGGGGCGATGCTCGGCGCGGCGGGGCTGATCGACGTCATCATTCCGCGCGGCGGCAAGGGGCTCGTCGCGCGGGTGCTTGCCGAGGCGAAGGTCCCGGTGCTCGCCCACCTCGACGGCAACAACCACGTCTATGTCGACGCCGCCGCCGACCCCGCGATGGCGGTCCGGGTCGTCGTCGACAGCAAGCTGCGCCGCACCGGCGTCTGCGGCGCGATGGAGACGCTGTTGATCGCCGCCGCCTACCCCGACCCCGCACGCCTGCTCCGCGCGCTGCTCGACGGCGGGTGCGAAGTCCGCGCCGACGCCGCCCTCCTGCCGCTCGACCCGCGCCTGACGCCTGCGACCGCCGCCGACTGGGACACCGAATATCTCGAGGCGATCACCGCCGCCGCGCGTGTAGACGGCGTCGCGGAAGCCGTCGCCCACATCGCGCGCCACGGCAGCCACCACACCGACGCGATCGTCACATCGGACCCCGCCGCCGCCACCGCGTTCATCGCGCGCGTCGATTCGGCGATCGTCCTCCACAATGCCTCGACACAGTTCGCCGACGGGGCTGAGTTTGGCTTCGGCGGCGAAATCGGCATCGCCACCGGTCGCCTCCACGCGCGCGGCCCCGTGGCGCTGGAAGGGCTAACGACGTATAAGAACGTCGTGCGCGGGAGCGGGCAGGTACGAGGATGAGGCAATGGCAAACGAAGCGAAGGTGATCGTCGGCTACGAACATGCCGACGACGGGCTGAAGCCGATGGATCAGGCGCGTTACCTTGCGTTCCTGCAGGAAGGGATCGACGACCTCGATGCCGGACGCTGGGTCGATCATTCGGTGATCAAAGCCGACATCGCAGCGATGCGCGCCGAGGTCGAAGCCGAACGCACCGCGATGCGCGCGACGACCGCCTAGGGGTGATTGGTGTTATCTGGTCGACACGGTCACGTCGCGATCTCCGCCAAGCATTTAATTATTACCTGGGCATCGACACCGATCTCGCCTTGCCCATTGTCGGCTTGGTTGAAGACAAGGCGGCGTGGCTGGGCGATTTCCCCGGCGCGGGCACACCCGTCGAACTTGGTTTGCGCACGATGCGTGTCGCCGGTACGCTATACCTGATCGTGTGCCGCGACGGTCGTCGCGGCGGCATCGCCGTATCGCGCATTCATCATCACGCCGAAGACTGGCGATGAAATCGGTCGGTCTCCTCGGCGGGTCGTTCAACCCCGCCCACGCCGGGCACCGCCACATCAGTGTCGAGGCGTTGCGTCGCCTTGGCCTCGACGAGGTGTGGTGGCTGGTCAGCCCGCAGAACCCGCTGAAGGACGCCGCCAACATGGCCCCGCTGCTCGCACGCCTCGCGTCGGCGGCGCGGATCGCGCATCACCGCCGCATCCACGTCACCGATCTCGAGGTCGGCCTCGGCACGCGATACGCCGTCGATACCGTCGCGGCGCTGCAACGGCGTTACCCCAACGTCGCCTTCATCTGGCTGATGGGGGCCGATAATCTGGCGCAGCTCCACCGCTGGTCGCGGTGGCGGCGGCTGGCGGCGCGCGTGCCGATTGCGGTTCTCGCCCGTCCGGGGTATGT
>JAYTXW010000239.1:0-3742 GCA_043742745.1 Sphingomonadaceae bacterium | reverse complement strand
GCCCACGCCCCGGCGAGGCCGTGCCACGCGGTTAGATCGATGGTCACGACCCCGGCAAGTACCGCGTCGCGGGCCGCACGGGCGTCGCCAATATTTTCGATGTCGATGCCAACCGCGTGCGGGGCGATCGCGGCGGCGACCCAGCCTGATCGTTCGGCCACGCTCGCGCACCACGCGGTCCCCTCCAGGCCGCGTACCCCGCCGGCATCGGCGACCAGGCGCAATGGCGACGTCGAAGGCCCAAGCGCACGTTGCGCCAATGCCGTCAGCACCTGCCGCCGCGCGATGCGGCGATCACCGTGCCCCGTCTCCTCAATCCGCGGCAACGTCGCGACGGCTGCTGGCGGCAGGATCAACGCAACTGGTCCGGCCGCACCCCGCCGCACATCTTCGAGCGCAAACCACGGCGTCAGCTGCTTGCCGGACGCGCGGGCGACCCCTCCCACGCGGTACCGGCTGCCAGTGTTTCGCCTTTCATCAGAACCGACAGGTCGCCCAGCTCGGCCCCGTCCTCGATCACCGCGTCGTACAGGACAATCGCCAGCGAGCCGACGGTCGCCCGCGCCCCGACGGTGACGTGCGACACCTTCATTACCCGGTCTTCGAACAAATGCGTCTGGAGCCCGGCGGCTTCATTCAGTGCGGCGTCGTCGCCGATCGTGACCAGATCGAACTCGGTCATGTCGGTCGTGTCGAGATAGACACGACGTCCGATCGTTGCACCCATCAGGCGAAAATAGACCGCGAGCCACGGCGTTCCGCGCAGCGGCGCGAGCAGCAAACTTACCGCCAGATTTTCATAAGTCGCCGTGACCAATTCGGTTCGCCAGACAAAGAAACTCCACAGCGGTTTGGTCACCGGCGAATACCGCCCGACGACCAGCCATTTAAGTGCCACGACCGCGAGACCCGCCGCGATCACGAACCCCAGGTAAAGCGGGATGAAGGCAAGGCCGATCCTCAGTCCCGGATGGGAATTATCGGCGAGATCGCCGACGACGCTCAGCAACAAGCTCAGTAACGAGATGAAGATCGACAGTGGCAGGATGGTCCGCAGCGTCTCCATCGCCAGCCGGGCGGCGACGAGGTGTCGCGGCGGATTGAAGCGCGCTCCTTCGTCGAACAGTGTCGCGATCTGGCGCGCAGGCAGGCGCAGCGGCGGCGAGCCGAACCACGTTGCCCCGGCGGTGGCGGCAAGGACGGCGTCATCGGGCGGACGCGACAATACTCCGATGAGCGCGTCGTCGCCGATGCAGCTGCCCGCCGGGATCAGAGCACTGTTGCCGACAAAAGTTCGCCGCCCGATCACGGTCGGAGCCAGAACGATCGCGCCCGGCACCATCCGTGCTGCGCCGAGCACCACGCCGTCAGCAATGAAGCTCTCGGGGCCAATGGTGACAAGGTCGTGAACGACCGATGCCGCGGTCGAAATTTCGGCGCGACGCCCGACGTTGGCGCCCATCAGACGGAACCACGGACCAACGAAGAGCGTCGCGTAGATCGGATGCAGGAGTTCCAGCGCGAGAGCGCCGAGCTGACGGACGATCCAGAAGCGGAGGTAATAGCTGCTCCAGACCGAATAAACGCCGCCCCGAACGCGACCAAGCAGGGTCCATTTCATCGCCGCCATCAGCGCGCACATCAGGATCACGTAAGCGGCAGCAAGAATTGGTGCGAAGGCGACGAAGCCATAGCCTTCGCTTGTCCAATCCGCCTCGATCATCGCGATCAGGCCGGGCGCAATCGGCAGCAAAGCGGCGAGCGGAAGCAGTCCGGCGGCGACAAGCAGGGCAAAGGCCATCGTGTGACGGCGGAGTGGTGACAGCACGAGCCGGGGGGCGGGATAGTGTGGCCCTGCATATTTGGCCGGCGACCCCGACCAGCGCTCGCGCGGCGGCAGGACGCTGTTCGCAGGTAGCGCCGATAGTTCGTCGAGCACGGCATCGTCGCCGACGGCAGCATCGCGACCGATTACGGCCATTGCGCCGATTGTCGCTCGGGCCCCAACGGTGACCGTGCCGAGGCGCAGGCGACCGCCTTCGACTGCGCTCGTTGCCAGCATTGATCCGGCATCGAGCGACGCCTCTTCGCCAATCGTGACGAGGTCGGCGGCGTCGATGAAATCGCAGAGCAGCACGGCGTCACGGCCGATCCGAGCGCCGAGCAAGCGGTAGTAAAATGTATAGGCAGGGGTTCCGGCAAGGTACTGCGATGCCACCGTTTCAAGGACCCGGCGAACGAGCCACCAGCGGAAATAATAGCTACCCCATAATGGGTAGTCGCCCGCTTTCACGCGACCAATAACGAGCCACTTGAAGCCGATCGAACCCAGCAGCAACAGCGGCGGCAGCACGACAAATGCGCCGGCCGCAACACCTGCCGCCTCTATCCGCGACACACCGTTCGATGCCCAATAAACATAGGTGAGATAAGGCAGAAGCCACTGTAGTCCAGCAAAGCCGTAGATGAACGGCAGGACAAGCGTCTGGGCGACGGAGCAGGCGGTGAACCGTGCGGGTCGAAAAGGCGCAAACGGTCGTGCAGCGCTCGCGCCCACCGCCGCCGTTTCGCCGACGCGCTTCGCCAGTGCACGGATCGTCGGGGCGGAGTAAAGATCGTTGATCGACAACGCGCCAAGCCCCGGCAACTGGCGCGCCCGCGACACCGCGCGTGCGGCACGAAGCGAATGGCCGCCGAGGTCGTCGAAAAAATCGGCTGTGACCGATACCGGCAGGGGGGCGAACACCTCACTCCACGCGCGGTGAAGTTCGACCTCGAGCGGTGTCATCGGCAGGGCGAGGTCGATCGGTATGGCGCGCGCGCGGGGGGCGGGCAGCGCCGTGCGATCGACCTTACCGGAAACGAGCACCGGCAGTTTGTCGATCACCTCATACAACGCCGGACGCATATACGATGGCAGGCGCAGTTTCAGGGCGTCGGCGATTTGCCCTGAATCGACCGTCTCGCCGGATCGAGCGACGACATAGGCGACCAACGTCTCGTTGCCGTCGATCGCAACCAAAGCGCAGACTGTTTGCGCAACGCTTGGATCATCGCCGATCGCTGCCTCGATTTCTGCAAGTTCGACGCGGTAACCGCGGATCTTGACCTGCGTGTCGATGCGTCCGGCAAAGGCGATGTTTCCGGCTGGATCGAGGGTGACAAGGTCGCCGGAGCGGTAGATGCGCTCCGGGCCCGTCGCGGGATCGAGGGTCGCAGTCACAAATTTTGCCGCCGTCTGGTCGAGCAGGCCGACATAGCCATCGCCGACGCCCGGTCCGCCAATGACAAGTTCGCCAGCGATGCCGGGTGCGACCGGCATCAGCGCGTCGTCGACGATCCATGCGCGGTAACCCGGAAGCGGCGTGCCGATGGTGACCGGTTCGTCGGCAGTGAGCTCGGCCCACGTCGCGGTCACCGTCGTTTCGGTCGGACCATACGTGTTGAGCAGTCGCAGCCCCGGGCGCGACCAGCGTCGAGCGAGATCGCGGGGACAGGCTTCACCGCCCAGATTGATGAGGCGCAACGATGACGGCTGGATCGGAACGACAGCCAGGAGCGACGGAACGCAATGCCAGACGGTTACCCGTTCGCGGACGAGGGCATCGACGACAGCGGGGCCGCTGCGGGCGAGCGCCTCGCTCGATACGATGAGTTCCGCGCCGGCCAGAAACGTCGGCCATGTCTCCTCAAGCGACATATCAAACGCGAGGCTGAACCCCTGAAAAACGCGGTCAGCGGC
>JAYTXW010000238.1:0-3313 GCA_043742745.1 Sphingomonadaceae bacterium | reverse complement strand
GGGCGAGTTCATGAAGAAGCTGTTCGCGCAGGAAGTCCCCGAAATCTACGACGGCATCATCGAGATCAAGGCGGTCGCGCGCGACCCCGGCAGCCGCGCGAAGATCGGCGTGATCAGCCGCGATTCGTCGATCGACCCCGTCGGCGCGTGCGTCGGCATGAAGGGCAGCCGCGTCCAGGCGGTCGTCCAGGAATTGCAGGGTGAAAAGATCGACATCATCCCGTGGTCGCCCGACGTCGCGACCTTTGTCGTCAACGCCCTCCAGCCGGCGGAAGTCAGCAAGGTCGTCATGGACGAGGAGGACAACCGCATCGACGTCGTCGTCCCTGACGATCAGTTGAGCCTCGCGATCGGTCGGCGCGGGCAGAACGTCCGCCTCGCGTCGCAGCTGACCGGACGCCAGATCGACATCATGACCGAGGCCGATGAAAGCGAGCGCCGTCAGAAAGAGTTCGTCGAGAAATCAACCCTGTTTGAAACCGAACTCGATATCGACGAAATGCTCGCGCAGCTGCTCGTCGCCGAAGGCTTTGGTGAGCTCGACGAGGTGGCGTATGTCGACATCGCCGAACTCGCCGGGATCGAGGGGATCGACGAGGATATTGCCGCCGAGCTCCAGAACCGCGCGATCGAGGCGATCGAGCGCAAGGAAGCCGCCGCCCGCGAGGAACGTCGCGGCCTTGGCGTCGACGACAAGCTCGCCGAAATCGCCGGGCTGACCGAGGCGATGCTCGTCGTTCTCGGCAAGGCGGGCATCAAGACGATCGACGATCTCGGCGACCTTGCGTCGGATGAGCTTGTTGCCAAGCGCGACGGCATCCTCCGCACCTTCGGGCTGAGCGAGGACGACGGCAACCGCATCATCATGGCGGCGCGCGCGCACTGGTTCGACGACGACGTGAAGCCGGAAACCGGCGACAGCGCTACTGGGGAGGTCGCACCCGCGGATGTCCCAGAATGATACTCTAGCGGTCGACATCGACGTTAACGGCGCGACCGGGAAAGCCGCGTCGGCGGCAGGCGGGAAAGCCGCGTCGGCGGCAGGCGGCAGAGCTGCGTCCGCAGCGGGCGGGAAACCCGCGCCCGAGCGCAAGTGCATCCTTAGTGGGGTGCACGGCGACCGTGACGCCTTGATCCGCCTTGCGCTTGACGACGACGGCTGCGTCCACGCCGACCTTGCCGCGCGGGCGCCGGGGCGGGGTGCCTGGCTCGCTCCCGACCGGACGCTGATCGCGACGGCGGCGGCGAAGGGCAAATTGCGCGGGGCACTGATGCGCGCCTTCAAGACGACGCGCGTCACCGTTCCCGACGATCTTGTCGACCAGGTGGCAAGCGGCCTCGAACGCCGCGCGCTCGATCGGTTAGGATTGGAGAACAAGGCCGGGCACCTCATCTGGGGGAGCGACCGGATCGGCGATGCAGTCGGTGCCGGCCGCGTCAGGCTGTTGCTTCATGCGAGCGATGCCGCCCCCGACGGCGTCGCCAAGCTCGACGGCAAGGCGCGGGGCGCGCCGAACATGGTCGTTTCGTGCGTCCTCCCCGCCGACCGCGGGCGATTGTCCGTGGCCCTTGGCCGCGAGAATGTGGTACACGCTGCCGTGTGTGACGGCGGGGCGGCCACGCGGGTGATCGCGGCGGTCGCCCGCTGGCGTGCCTTCAACGGGTCAATTTCTGCACAGACGACGGCGACGGACGCCGTCGAGATGAAGGTATCAGGGTCTTAAATGAGCGACGACAACAAACCCAAGCTCGGCATGCGCCCCCCCCTCGGCCTCAACAAGACGGTCGAGATCGGCAAGGTCAAGCAGAGCTTCAGCCACGGGCGATCGAAGTCGGTCGTCGTCGAGGTCAAGCGTGCGCGCGTCCTTCACCGCCCGGGCGATCCCGTGCGCGAAGAACCCGTCGTCGAGGTTGCACCGCCGCCCGCCCCCGTCGCGGCACCGCCTCCCCCGCCCGTCACTAAGGCCCCGGCTCCCGTCGCGGCCCCCGCGCCGACCCCGACGCCGGTCATCGACGAACGGCCCCTGCCGCCGCCCGAGCCCGCGCGTGCGTTGCCGCCGCCCGTTATGTTCACCCCCGTCGAGCGCCCGGTCGTCCCGCCCCGCACCGCGCCGGTTGAGCCGACCCCCGCCGAACCGGTTGCCGCTGCGCCCGAGGCTCCGGCTGCTGCGCCAGCGACACCGTCCGCCCCCCCGGTGCGGTCGGCGCTCGCGACCCCGCGCGGTGGTCGCCCCGCCGCGCCGCCGGTGCGTGGCCGTCCTGCCCCGGCTCCCGCCCAACCCGACCGCCTGACGTCGCAGGAGCGGCTCGCCGCGATGCTGCGCGAGGCGGAGGAGCAGCGGATGCAGGCGCTCGAGGAAGCGCGCCGCCGCGAGGATATCGAAAAGTCCGAAGCGCTGATCATGGAGAAACTCCGCGCCGAGGAGAAGAAGAAGGCCGAGGAAGAAGCGGCGCTGCGCCCGCCCGAGGCGCGTCCCGTGGGCCTGCGCCCGCTCGGCACGATCACCCCGATCCTCGACGACGAGGAAGGCGGCAAGCGGGGTCTTGCCGCGCGACCCAACCGTGGCCGGGTCGACGATCGCCGTCAGGGCAAGCTGACCGTCACCCGCGCGCTCGACAGCGACGACAGCGTCCGCACGCGCAGTCTCGCCGCCCTCCGCCGCGCGCGTGAAAAGCAGAATCGCGGCCACGGCGGTGGTGCTGGTCAGGCGCGGCAGGTCCGCGACATCAAGGTCCCCGAATCGATCACGGTGCAGGAACTTGCCAACCGCATGGCCGAGCGCGGGAGCGACTTGTTGAAGGCGTTGAACCGCCTCGGCTCGCCGATGGCGATGGTCGACGAAATGGATCAGGATCTCGCCGAGCTGCTCGTCGTCGAGTTCGGCCACAACATTGTCCGCGTGTCCGATTCAGACGTCGAAGTCGGCGTCATCGGGGCGATCGACGAAGAGGGCGACCTTGTCGCGCGTTCGCCGGTTGTCACCATCATGGGCCATGTCGATCACGGCAAGACCAGCCTGCTCGACGCGCTGCGCGGGACCGACGTCGTCAAGGGCGAGGCCGGCGGCATCACCCAGCACATCGGCGCGTATCAAGTCACCCTCAAAGACAAGTCGAAGGTCACCTTCCTCGACACGCCGGGTCACGAGGCGTTTACCGATATGCGCAAGCGCGGCGCGAACGTGACCGACATCGTCATTCTCGTGGTGGCATGGGACGACGGGATCATGCCGCAGACGGTCGAGGCGATCGCCCATACCAAGGCGGCGGGCGTGCCGATGATCGTCGCGATCAACAAGATGGACAAGCCGGG
>JAYTXW010000237.1:0-5173 GCA_043742745.1 Sphingomonadaceae bacterium | reverse complement strand
GGCATTGACACCGCGCTCGGCGCGATCCCGCTGGTCGGCAACGTCTTCGACTTTTTCTGGAAGTCGAACACGATGAACCTCAAGCTGATCAAGCGCCACCTCGACCGCCATCATCCGGCGGGCGCGGTAGTCAACGCCCGCCGCTAATGCGGCAAACGAATATCCGCCGCTAACGCGGCCAGACCCGGACCGGCACGGCGTCGGGCGCGCCGGTGTCGCCGCCTTCGCACCGTGTCGGGCGATATGCGAGGTTCAGGCAGACGCGGACCTCGGTCAGCCACTGGTTTTTGTCGGTGGCGATGAACAGGCTTTCGCGCGGTAGCGCCGGGTTGGCGGCGACGAAGGCGTCTCGGATGCCGCCGACGGTCTGATCCTTCCCCGGGGAATCGACTTCGGGGAGGACGATCATCGCGGCGATCCGGCGCGCTTCGGCGAAATAGGCCGCCGCCGACGCCCAGTCGCACGTTCCGTGCTTGGCCCATTCGTGCTGGAGCAGGGTCGTCGACGGCGTCATGCAATAGTTGCGGCGGACCTCGACGAGGTCGAGCGGCGTCGGCGCGCGGCAAAATTGCGGATAGGTCTTGCCCACGCCATCGGGCCACAGGCCGTGGACCTTGAAGCCGAACCCTGCGGCGCACCCCGGCGTCGCGGCGCTGTCGGCCCGGCGGCATTCCTGCGGCCACCAGTAATAGGCGAGGACGAGCTTGGTCACCGGAATGACGCGGCTTTCCTCCTGCGACAGCGCGGGGGCTGGGGTGAGGTCGGGCGGGACCGCGCAGCTTGTGGCGGCGGCAACGGCGAACGCCAGAATAAGGTCAAGCATAGTCGAGCCCGATGTCGGCGGCCGGAGCCGATTGTGTCAGCCGCCCGACCGAGATGAAGGTGACCCCGGTTTGGGCAATCGCGCGGATCGTGTCGAGCCGGACACCGCCGCTCGCCTCGGTCGGTACGCGGCCCGCGATCAGCCCGACCGCGGCGCGCAGCGTCGGCACGTCCATGTTGTCGAGCAACAGCCGGTCGGCCCCCGCGGCGAGCGCGGGGGCGATCTGGTCGATCTGGTCGACCTCGACAACGATATTGGTCAGTCCGGCGGCCTTGGCAGCAGCGACCGCCGGCGTGATCCCCCCGGCAATGGCGACGTGGTTGTCCTTGATCATCACCCCATCGTCGAGCCGCAGCCGGTGGTTGGTTGCTCCGCCCATTCGCGTCGCGTATTTCTCGAGGAGGCGCAGCCCCGGCAGCGTCTTGCGCGTGTCGAGCAGGACTGCCCCCGTCCCCGCGATCGCGTCGACATAGGTGCGCGTCAGCGTCGCGATGCCCGTGAGATGCTGGACGGTGTTGAGCGCCGACCGCTCGGCCGCAAGCAGCGCGCGAGCGTTGCCGGTCAGGCGGAGGAGCGGCGTCTTGGCGGGAACGCGGTTGCCGTCAGCGGCAAGATGTTCGACCACCACCGCCGGGTCCAGCACGCGGAAGAACGCTTCGGCAAGCGCCAGCCCGGCAACAACCACATCGTCGCGACTGGCCATGACCGCGGTGAGACGCGCATCGACCGGGATGACCGCAGCAGATGTGACATCGCCCGCTCCAAGGTCCTCGTCGAGCGTTGCGCGGACGAAGGCGTCGAGGTCGAAGCCGTCAATCACCCGTCACCGGCACCGGCGTTACTGCTCCCGCCATCTCGAGCATCCGGTCGAGCGGCAGTTTCGCCCGCACCCGGATTGCCTCGGGAACCTCGATTACCGGGGTCAGATCGCGGAGGCACAGATACAGTTTCTCGAGCGTGTTCATCGCCATGAACGGGCACATGTTGCAGCCACAATTACCATCGGCCCCCGGCGCGCCGATAAAGGTCTTGTGCGGGGCGCGGAGCTGCATCTGGTGGATGATGTTCGGCTCGGTGGCGACGATCAGGGTTTGCTCCGGCGACTTCAGCGCATAGTCGAGAATGCCGCTCGTCGCCCCGACGTAATCGGCGAGGTCGAGGATCGCCGCGGGGCATTCGGGGTGGGCGAGGACCGGCGCGGCAGGGTTGAGTGCCTTGAGCTTGAGCAGCTCGGTCACCGAAAAACGCTCGTGGACGATACACGTCCCGTCCCACAGCAGCATATCGCGCCCGGTCTTGCGGTTGAGCCACGCGCCGAGGTGCTTGTCGGGCGCGAACAGGATTTTCTGGTCGCGGGGAAGCTGATTGATGATCTTCTCGGCCGACGACGACGTCACGATGATGTCGCTGTGCGCCTTCACCGCCGCCGAGCAGTTGATGTACGTCAGGCTGATATGGTCGGGGTGCGCGGCGCGGAACGCGCCGAATTCGTCGGGCGGGCAGCTATCTTCGAGGCTGCACCCGGCCCTGAGGTCGGGCAGGACGACGGTCTTCTGCGGCGACAGTATCTTCGCCACCTCGGCCATGAACTTGACCCCGCAAAAGGCGATGACGTCGGCGTCGGTCGCGGCGGCCTTGCGGCTGAGATCGAGGCTGTCGCCGACGAAGTCGGCGAGGTCCTGAAGGACCGGGTCCTGGTAATAATGCGCAAGGATGACCGCGTTGCGCTCCTTGCGCAGCCGCGCGATCTCGGCATGGAGGTCGATCCCGTCGGGAATCGACTGGCCGAACAGGTTGAGGCGGGCGTCCATTATCGTTTCCTTACGCGGCGAGCGCCCAAGCGTCGCCGTCGCTAATGACTTCGCCGCGGCTCGCCAAGTCGATCAGGTGCGCGGTGACCGACAGGCCTGCCGCCGGGTGGAGGCGCGGATCGACGCTGGCGTACATGCCCGCGACCATGACGGGCACCGACTTCGGCCCGTCGGCGAGGCTCTTCAGGATTTGATTTTCACGCTGCTTACGGTGGGTGATGAGGCCGCGCACGAGCCGCTGCGGCTCAGTAATGGCCGCGCCGTGGGTCGGGTAATAGATCGCGTCGTCGCGAAGCAGCAGCAGGCGCAGGCTGGCCATATACGCTGCCATGTCGCCGTCGGGCGGCGCGACGACGGTCGTCGACCAACCCATGACGTGATCGCCGCTGAACAGCGCTTTCTCCTCGATGAGGGCAAAGCACAAATGGTTCGAGGTGTGGCCGGGGGTGGCGACCGCGGTCAGCGTCCAGCCGGGACCGGTCACGCTCTCGCCGTCGGCAAGGACCGTATCGGGGTCGTAGGTCCGATCGAACCCGGCATCGGCGCGGGGACCGGCATCGTCGAGCACCAGCCGCGCGCAGCCGACCACCATCGCCCCGGTCGCTGCCTTGACCGCGGGCGCGGCGGGCGAGTGGTCGCGGTGGGTGTGGGTGACGACGATGTGGCTGACGGTTTCGCCCGCGACCGCATCGAGCAGTGCGGCGACGTGCTCGTCATCGTCGGGGCCGGGATCGACGATCGCGACCGTTCCCCCGGAACCTTTGCGCCCGACGATATAGGTCCCGGTGCCGGTATAGGTGAACGGCGACGGGTTGCGGGCGAGGACGCGGCGCACCAGCGGCGAGACGGTCTCCACCCGGCCGTACGGCGCGGCGGCAACAAGGATTTCGGGATCGCTCATCTTCGCTCATGTGGCAGCGCGCCGCGGCGATGTGAAGGGGCGACGCCCGCGCGGCGATGTGCATAATGTTCCGCAACAACGAAGGGGTGGCGCGCGATGACGGTACGGCAGCTGATCTATTCGTCGCAGCCGTTCGGTTATGACGCGGCGATGCTCGGCGGCATCCTCGTCAGTGCGCGGCGCAACAACCGGCGCGACGGGCTGACCGGCGCCCTGATCTGCCGCCGCGATATCTATCTGCAGCTGCTCGAAGGCCCCGTCGCCGCAGTGACGGCGGCGTTCGCCCGGATCGCGCGCGACGACCGCCATCTCGACGTCGTCGAACTGGTCAATGCCGACGTCGATTGCCGGATGTTTCCGCAGTGGGACATGCTTGATGATCCGGCGCGGTCATGGCTGTGGTCGCCCGCCGAGATCGCCGCAGGGGCGGTATCGGCGGCCGGACCCGACGTGATCACCCGCGTCTTCGCCCGCATCGCGGCGGAAGCGGCGTGACGCTTTGACCGCGGCGAGCGATGGCTTAGACTAAGGGCGAAGCTCTGGGGAGGGCTCGTACCATGAGCGATCAGTTCGATTTCATTATCGTCGGTGCGGGTTCGGCGGGGTGCGTCCTCGCCAACCGGCTGTCGGCCGATCCGGCGACGCGGGTCCTGCTGCTCGAAGCGGGCGGGCGCGACACCGGCACGATGATCAACATGCCCGGCGGGATCGCGCAGATCCTGCCGCCCGACAAGGCGAGCCCGCACGCCTGGGGCTATTGGACGGTGCCGCAGACCGAGATGAACGACCGCGCGCTTTATTGGCCGCGCGGGCGCGTCCTCGGCGGATCGTCGTCGATCAACGGCATGGTCTATATCCGCGGCCATGCCAGCGACTATGACCGGTGGGCGCAGACCGGGCTGACCGGCTGGGGCTGGAGCGGCGTCCTCCCCTATTGCCGCCGCTCCGAGCATAGCGAGCGCGGCAGTGACGACTTCCACGGCGAAGGCGGGCCGCTGCACACCAGCACGCGCTGCCTGCCGCATGTGCTCAACGACGCCTTCCTCGACGCCGCCGGACAGGCCGGGTTCGCCCGCACCGACGATTTCAACGGACCCGATTTCGAGGGGGCGGGGCGATACGACTGCACGATCAAGAACGGCAGCCGCTGGTCCGCGGCGCGGGCGTATCTGACCCCGGCGATGAACCGGCCGAACCTCGAGGTCCGCACCGGGGTCCAGGTCGAGCGCGTCACCTTCGACGGCACGCGCGCGAACGGCATCGCCTACGTCCGCGGCGGGAAGGCCGAACTCGTCACCGCGCGCGAGGTGATTCTCAGCGGCGGGACGGTCAATTCGCCGCAATTGCTGATGCTGTCGGGGGTCGGGCCGGGCGACCATCTGCGTGCGACCGGGATCGACGTCGTCGCCGACCGCGCCGACGTCGGCGGCAACCTGCAGGATCACCTCGACGTGATCGTGCAATGGGCGTGTACCCAGCCGATCACGCTCAACGCCAATGCGGCGACCTTCAACAAGGTCAAGGCGCTGGCGTCGTGGCTGTTCGCCAAGTCGGGCACAGCGAGTTACATCCCGACCCCGACCGGCGCATTCGTCTCGACGCGCGAGGGGCTCGCAGCCCCCGACGTCCAGATCCACT
>JAYTXW010000236.1:0-7549 GCA_043742745.1 Sphingomonadaceae bacterium | reverse complement strand
CGTCGCCGGCGTGTTACCCGCGCCGTTGGTCATTTTCGCGACCTTTGTCGGGTACGTTTCGGGAGGCGTATGGGGGGCGCTGGCGATCACGGCCGGGATGTTCCTGCCGGCGTTCGCCTTCTCGCTGATTTTCTTCGAGCGGCTCGAGACGGTCGTTGAAAACCCGGCATTGCATCGGGCGCTGGCCGGAGTCGCGGCAGCCGTGGTCGGCATCATCGCAGCGACCTTCATCCAGCTCGCAGCGGCGACAGCGACGCGCGTCGCCTATTCGTGGGCAGCGGTTGTGCTGTTCGTCGTCGCCCTCGCAATCGCGTGGCGGGTGAAGGGGGCATGGGTCGCGCCCGCGCTCCTAATCGGCGGCGGACTCTGTCGGCAATTAATTTAATGTCACGCTGACGTCTGCGTTGCCAAATTTAGCGCCGTTCCGTGGTGGTGGAGCCTAGCGGGATCGAACCGCTGACCTCTACAATGCCATCGTAGCGCTCTCCCAGCTGAGCTAAGGCCCCGTACCACGTGCGCCACCCGTTGGGCCGGGCGGAGCGGCTGGTTACGCCAAGCGGCGCGCGAGTGCAAGTATCCTGCGCCGAAACCGGCGCAGTGGTGCAAGCACCGCGCGGAGCTGGACGGCGCGCAGGCCACCTCCGCGCGCGCCCCGCCGCCCTATTCGTGCTTCGCGACCAGCGCCTCAATATCAGCGATCGAGGCGCCGGTCATCTCCTTGGCGATTTCGGCGGTCAGCTTGGCGGTCAGCGCCTTGTGCCAGTGTTTCCGCAATTCGCCGAGCGTTTTGGGCGGGGCGATGACGACGAGCGCGGCAAAGTCGTTTTCGAGCGCCATCTTGTTGAGGATGCTCGCGACCGCACCAGCGTGGCCGTCCTCTACCAGTTGCGCATCGTCGGGGTTGGCGGCGCTGCTGTGATGCCGCCCACCCGACGCGATCGCATCGTCGCCGACGTCGGGCGCGCCGATCGCGGTGAGGTGCGGGGCGGCGTCGGAACCGCCGTTGCGGTACAGGGTAAACTTTTCTCCGTCGGCGACGGCTACGATCGTGCCATGAGCGAGTTGCATGTCATTCTCCACAGGTGCCGACGCCTAACGAGCGACGCGCGCGATCAGCCCCACAGGTCGCGTTCGGGCGGCCAAACGTCGGACCCGGCGAAGCGCAGCCCCCCCGCGCGGTCCGCGATCAGCAGCGGGCCGTCGAGGTCGGCGTACATTCCCTGCATCGCGACGAAGAATGCGGGCGCGAGGCCAAGCGACGTGCCGAGCATACACCCGGTCATCACGCCGATGCCGCGCGCCCGCGCCGCATGGGCGAGCGCATGCGCCTCGGTCAGGCCGCCCGCCTTGTCGAGTTTGATGTTGATGAAGCGGTAGCGCCCGACGACCGCGTCGAGGCTGGCGCGGTCGTGGACGCTTTCGTCGGCGCAGAGCGGCACGCGGCTGCGGACGCCGTCGAGGAGGTGGTCCTCCCCCGCCGGAACGGGCTGCTCGATCAGCTCGACGTCAAGATCGGCGAGCGCGGCGGCAATTCGTTCGATGTCGAGACCGCCCCACGCCTCGTTGGCGTCGACGATCAGCCGTGCGTCGGGGGCGGCGGCGCGGACGGCGGCGACGCGCTCGATCACGCCCTCGCCCGACAGCTTGACCTTGAGGAGTTCACGCCCCGCCACCGCGCGCGCGGCCGCCGCCATATCTCCCGGCTCGCCGAGGCTGATCGTAAAGGCGGTCAGCAGGGGCTTTGGTTCGGGCAGGCCGAGCGTCCGCCACACCGGCACCCCGCTGCGCTTCGCGTCCACGTCCCACAGCGCCGCGTCGACTGCATTGCGCGCGGCACCGGGGGGCAGCAGCCCGAGCAGATCGGCGCGCGTCGCTCCCGCCGCAACGTCTTCGGCGACTCCCGCGACCGCCGCGCGGACCGTTTCGGCGGTTTCGCCACGATAATAGATCGCCGTCCCCTCCCCGCGCCCGGTGAGCGCGCCGTCGGTGAGAGTCGCGACGACGACATCGACGTGCGTCTTCGCCCCGCGCGCGATGACGAATTCGCCGCGCACGGGAAAGCGTTCGATGGTAGCCGTCAGGAAGCGCCGCTGGTCGATGGACATGGCGCACCATGCCGTTAAACCTGCGCGCGTGGAAGATGGTGAGGTTCAGCCCGGTCGGGTCGCGCGTGCCAGGGACGATCGCGGCTGGCGCTTCGCGATCGATCGCGGCGGGACGTTCACCGACATTGTCGCGGTTGCCCCCTCGGGCGCGTTTGTCACCGCCAAGCTGCTGTCGGCATCCCCCGCCTACTCCGACGCGGCGAGCGAAGGCATCGCCCGGATCGCGCGCGGTGCCCCGATTGCCAGCGTTCGGATGGGGACGACGGTAGCGACGAATGCGCTCCTCGAATGCGGCGGTGAGCCGGTCGTGCTGGCGATCACGCGCGGTTTTACCGACGCGCTGCGGATCGGTCATCAGGCGCGGCCCCGGCTGTTCGACCGCCACATCGTCCTGCCCGATCCGCTTTATGCCCACACGATCGCTGTTCACGAACGGCTGACGGCGGAGGGGGCGGTGCTGACCCCGCTCGACGAGGCCGCCACCACCGCCGATCTCGCCGCCGCCTTCGCCGCCGGGTTTCGCGCGGTGGCGATCATCCTGATGCACGGCTATCGCTTCCCGGCGCACGAAGCGCGCGTCGCCGAAATCGCCGCGCGCATCGGCTTCACGCAGATCTCGGTCAGCCACGACGTGTCACCGACGATCAAGCTCGTGCCGCGCGGCGATACGACCGTCGTCGACGCCTATCT
This sequence comes from Sphingomonadaceae bacterium, assembly GCA_043742745.1. Taxonomy (GTDB): domain Bacteria; phylum Pseudomonadota; class Alphaproteobacteria; order Sphingomonadales; family Sphingomonadaceae; genus Polymorphobacter_B. Next base: position 4,754 of record JAYTXW010000236.1, on the reverse strand, counting down.
GTCGCCGGTGCTGCACGCCCACGTCGACCGCGTCGCCGCCGCGCTTGGGGGAACCCCGCTGCAGTTCATGCAGTCGAACGGCGGCCTTGTCGCGGCGAGCGGCTTTCGCGGGCGTGACGCGATCCTGTCGGGCCCGGCGGGCGGCGTTGTAGGAATGGTCGCGGTCGGCGTCGCGGCGGGGTTCGACCGGCTGATCGGCTTCGACATGGGCGGCACGTCGACCGACGTCTCGCATTGGGCAGGCGATTTCGAGCGCGCGACCGAGACGGCCGTCGCCGGGGTGCGGGTACGGACGCCGATGCTGGCGATCGAAACGGTCGCGGCGGGCGGCGGATCGATCTGTCGGTGGGACGGGACGCGACTGCGCGTCGGCCCCGAATCGGCAAGCGCGGTGCCGGGGCCCGCCGCGTACCGGGGCGGCGGGCCGCTGACAGTGACGGATGCACAGGTGTTCCTCGGCCGCCTCCAGCCCGGTCATTTCCCGGCGATCTTCGGGCCTGACGGCGATCAACCGCTCGACACGGCGATCGTCGCAGCAAAATTCGCCGCGCTCGCCGCCGAAACCGGCCTGACGCCCACGGCAATCGCCGAAGGGTTTCTCGACATCGCCGTCGCGACGATGGCGCGCAAGGTGCGGGCCGTGTCGATCGAACGCGGCCACGACGTGACCGGCTACACCCTCGTCGCAATGGGCGGGGCGGCGGGCCAGGTCGCGTGCCGCGTTGCCGCCGCGCTCGGCATCGAGCGGGTGCTTGCGTCACCGTTTGCCGGCGTATTATCGGCATTCGGCATCGGCCTGGCCGACGTTCGCAGCGTCCACGAGGCCACCGTCGATGCCGCACTCGACGCCGATATCGGCGCGGTCGTTGCGCGGCTGACGGCGGCGGCAATTGCAGCGGTCGGGGCGGCGGCGGTCGAGACGGTGGCTGAGATTGCCGTCACCGCGCTCGTCAAATACGCCGGGACCGACACGCCGCTTGCCGTCACGTTTGGGGCGACGACGGCGATGGCGGCGGACTTCGCGCAGCAGCACTCCGCGCGCTTCGGCTTCGTCGGCGATTCGGCGTTGGTCCTCGACGCGGTGCGGGTCGAGGCGATCGCGCGCTCGGCGTCTCTGCCCGACGCCACGCCGCCAACGGCTGCGCCGCCGCCGCCAGTCATGGTGACGATGGCGGACGAGACCGTCCCGCTGTTCGACCGCGCGGCGCTGCCGGCCGGGTTCGTCGTTGCTGGCCCGGCCATATTAACGGACGCGGGCACGACGACGATTGTCGAACACGGCTGGTCGGTGCTGGTGACAGATCGCGGCGACGCGGTGCTGCGTACCACGGCGGGACCGCGCGGCGCGGACCATCGGACTGTGGCAGGGCCGCGGGACGACGCGACGACAGGCGTCGATCCCATCCGCCTCGAACTGTTCAACCACCGCTTCATGGGGATCGCCGAGGCGATGGGGGTCGCGCTCCAATCGACGGCGTCATCGGTCAACATCAAGGAAAGGCTCGACTTTTCGTGCGCGTTGTTCGACGCCGCCGGGGCCTTGGTCGCGAACGCCCCGCATATGCCGGTCCATCTCGGCTCGATGGGCGATAGCGTCGCCGCAGTGGTCCGCACGCGCGGCGAAAGCCTCCAGCCCGGTGATGTTGTCGCTCTCAACGCGCCATACAATGGCGGCACCCATCTGCCTGATATTACAGTCATAATGCCGGTGTTCGTCGACGGCGTCCGCGCCTTTTTTGTCGCCGCGCGCGGCCATCATGCCGACATCGGTGGTATCAGCCCGGGGTCGATGCCCGCCGATAGCGTGACGATCGCCGATGAAGGCGTCCTGATCGACGATTTCCTGTTGGTCGCCGAGGGCCGTTTTCGCGACGCCGAGACCCGCGCGCTCCTTGGCGCGGGACCATGGCCTGCGCGCGATCCAGATCGTAATATCAACGACTTAAAAGCACAGGTCGCCGCGTGCGCGCGCGGGGCGAGCGACCTCGCCGCGCTATGTGCCGATGCCGGAAGCGCCAGCGTCGCCGCCTATATGGCCCACGTCCAGGCCAACGCCGAGGAAGCCGTCCGCCGCGCTATCGTCGGCTTGCACGACGGCAGCTTTGCCTATGAACTCGACAACGGTGCCGTCGTCCGGGTCGCCGTGACGATCGACCGGGCGGCCCGCGCGGCAGCGGTTGATTTCACCGGGACAAGCGCGCAATTACCCAATAACTTCAACGCCCCGCGCAGCGTCGTTCGGGCGGCGGTGCTGTATGTCTTCCGGTGCCTGATCGCCGACGACATTCCATTGAACGACGGGTGTATGCGCGCGATCACTCTCGTTATCCCCGCCGGATCGATGCTCGATCCGGTCTGGCCCGCCGCCGTCGTCGCCGGCAATGTCGAGGTCAGCCAGGTCGTCACCGACGTGCTGTTCGGCGCCTTGGGCGCGCTCGCCGGATCGCAGGGGACGATGAACAACCTGACCTTTGGGACCAGCGACTGGCAATATTACGAAACCATCGCCGGCGGCGCCGGCGCTGGTGATGGTTTCGCGGGCGCAAGCGCCGTCCAGACCCACATGACCAACAGCCGCATGACCGACCCCGAGGTCTTCGAATCGCGCTTCCCGGTGCTTATCGACGACTTTGGGGTTCGCACCGGGTCGGGCGGCGCGGGACGGTGGCGCGGCGGCGACGGTGTCGTTCGCCGCCTGCGCTTTCGGGCGGCGGCGCGCGTGTCGATCCTGTCGAACCGCCGCCGCGTCGCGCCGTTCGGACTGGTGGGCGGAGCCCCTGGCGCGACGGGCGTCAATCGTGTCGAGCGCGGCGATGGCATCGTCGAAACGCTCGGCGGCACCGCATCGGTCGACCTCGCGGCAGGCGATGTCCTGAACATCGCGACGCCCGGTGGTGGCGGTTATGGAGCAATCGAATGAGTGACATTCCCGACGGTTTCGCGCGCCCCGACCGCACCAGCCCGCTGACCGCGCCGTGGTAGCCGCTGTGGTTCCGCGCCGTCGATGGCGTAATGGGGCTGCGGATCGTCGAGGCGCACTACAACTCACGCGGCCTCGCGCACGGCGGGCTGATTGCCGCGCTGGCCGACAATATCATGGGCATCGCCTGCGCCCGCGCGCGCGCGTCGCGTCCGGTCACTGCGGGGCTGAGCGTCGACTATCTCGGCCCGGCGCGAATAGGGCAGTGGCTGGAATTCGTTCCCGAGGTTGACAAGGGGGGCGCAACGCTTGGCTTCGCGACGTGCCGCATCACCGCCGACGGGACGTTGTGCGCGCGTGCCCGCGCCACGTTTGCGATGGGGGGCGTAGCGGGACCGCTCCACAAAACGCGCGGCAGCACCCTGCCATTAAACTGTCATCCCCACAGCCAGCATTGGGAGTGGCGCGAGCGCGGGGCGCAGTGCATATCCGCCGTGTCCCGACGGAGCCGCTGATCGTTGGCCCTGCGCCGGTTCCGATTCTTGAGGTAGTTCCCCCGATGCGGCTGTTCGCACAGTGTAACCTTGCCTATGAATTCGATGCCGCCGTCGAAACCATCGCCAAGGTTCAGGTGCTCGCCGCGCCCGATCAGGTCATCGTCGGCGAGACGCTGACCCTCAGCCCCGGCGCGCGGTTGGTGTCGGTCACGGCGAGCGACGGCACACGGCTGTTGCGCGGCGAAATGGCGGGGGCGGTCGACCTCGCCTATACCGCGACAGTCGACGTTGCGCCGCGCCTGATGATCCCCCGCGACGCGCGGCAGCACCGCTGGGACGAGCTGCCCCCCGAAACGCTCGATTATCTGCTGCCTAGCCGCTATTGCCCGTCGGACAAATTCGGGCGCTTCGTCGCGCGCGAATTCGATTCGGCGCTCGCGGGAGGCGCGCGCGTCACGGCAATCCTCGACTGGCTTCACGCCGAGGTCGATTATCTCCACGGGGTCAGCGACACCGAGACCACCGCCGAACGGACCTTCGTCGACCGCGCCGGGGTCTGCCGCGACTTCACCCACCTTGGGATAACCCTGTGTCGCGCCGCGAACATTCCGGCGCGCGCGGTCGGGGCATATGCCTGGCGGCTCGAACCGGCGGATTTTCACGCGGTGATGGAGGTGTACCTCGACGGGCAGTGGTGGCTCGCCGACCCGACACGGCTCGCGCCCGGCGACGGGCTGATCCGCATCGCCACCGGGCGCGATGCCGCCGACATCGCCTTCTTGACGACAGGCGGCGCGGTGCGCCAGATTGCGATGACGGTGTCGGTCGCTCGGCTCGACTGACGCCACGGGACCGCAAATGAAGATCGACGCCGCCGTCCTCGATCATAATGGCCTCGCTGCTCCCTACGCGGCGAGCCGACCACTGCGGATGGCGGCGCTCGACCTCGCCGCGCCACGACGCGGCGAACTGCTGCTGCGGATCGATGCCGCTGGCGTCTGTCATTCCGATCTGTCGGTCGTTAACGGTGATCGCGTCCGCCCCGTGCCGATGGCGTTGGGGCATGAGGCGGCGGCAACCGTCCTCGCCACGGGTTCGGATCACAGCGAATTCACCGTCGGCGACCGCGTCGTCCTCGCCTTCCTCCCGTCGTGTGGCCGTTGCGAACGATGCGTTTCAGGCGAAGGCTATCTCTGCCCGGTCGCGGCGGCGGCGAACGGCAAAGGGGCGATGATCGGCGGCGGTCATCGGCTAAGCGAGGGCGGCACGCCGGTCTTCCACCACCTCGGCGTCTCGGCGTTCGCGTCCCACGCAGTTGTCGACGAGCGGTCGGCGGT
>JAYTXW010000235.1:0-3330 GCA_043742745.1 Sphingomonadaceae bacterium | reverse complement strand
GCCCGCGCCGTTGCCGCGTCGAGGGGCCGGTTGACCGCGATCACCCCGCCGAACGCCGAGACGGGATCGGTCGCCAGCGCTGCTCTGTACGCCGCGAGCAGCGTATCGGCGGTGGCGACCCCGCACGGGTTGGCGTGCTTGACGATGACCACTGTCGGCGGGCCATCACGAAATTCGGCGACAAGTTCGAGAGCGGCGTCGGCGTCGTTGAGGTTGTTGTAGCTCAGCTCCTTGCCCTGCACCTGCGTCGCCTGCCCGATGCCGCGCGCCGTCGGGCTGAGCGGGACATACAGCGCCGCGTGCTGGTGCGGATTCTCACCATAACGCAGCGTGGTTACGAGCCGCGTCGGCATCGTGCGGACGGGCGGGAAGGTCTCGCGCTGGTCGAACTGACTGAACCAGTTGGCGATCATCGCATCATACGCGGCGGTCGCGGCAAAGGCGCTCGCGGCGAGGCGGCGGCGGAAGCCGAGCGAGGTCCCCCCGTTTGCGTCAAGTTCGGCGATCAATGCCGCATAGTCGTTCGGGCTGGTGATGACGGCGACGAAGTCGTGGTTCTTTGCCGCCGACCGGATCATCGCCGGGCCGCCGATATCGATATTTTCGATGATATCGTCGCGTCCTGCCCCGCGTGCGACGGTCGCCGCGAACGGGTAGAGGTCGACGACGACAAGGTCGATCGCGCCGATCCCGTGCGTGACCATCGCATCGACGTGCGCGGCAAGGTCGCGGCGTGCGAGCAGGCCGCCGTGGACTGCCGGGTGGAGCGTCTTGACCCGGCCGTCCATCATCTCCGGGTATCCGGTCAATTCGGCGACGTCGCGCACCGTCAGTCCCGCTGCCCGCAGCGCCGCCGCCGTCCCCCCGGTCGATACGAGTTCGACCCCGTGGCGGGCGAGCGCCGTGCCCAGGTCGACAAGGCCGGTCTTGTCGCTGACCGAAAGCAGCGCGCGGGTGGGGGTGATGATGTCCATGGCGGCGGCGTGTAGCGGCCCCCTCGCAATCTGTCACGGTCAGCGGGGCCGCGGCCCTACTTCCCCATCCGCGTGAACGACCAGGTGACGCTGGCGGCCCCCGTCGCGCTCGTCGTCGCGCTGATGACGAGCTGCTTGGTCGGGACGGGGGTGCCGTCGGGGCCGACCCAGACGCTGTCGTCGATCACCAGCGGGCCGCCGCGCGCGCGAACCTGCCACACGCTGCCCGATGTCAGTTTGAGCAGCGCGCCCTGACCGTCGGCAGTCGGCGTCGCCGCAATGCCCGCGCCGAGGTGGTGGCGTACGTCAAAGGTCGCCCGTGCCCCGCGCCGCCGCAGCCGTGCCCCCGCGACCGGTTCGAGGTTATCCTCGCCGCGCAGGTCGGACCCGTTCGCCGCCAGGAATAGGCGGCGGCGATGGCGGACGCCGAAGCGGTGGGCGTAGCCATCGTGAACAAGGTCGAGCCAGATGCCATCCTCGCTCTCGTGCCGCCCGACGACGACCTCCTCGACGCCGCGACCGAGCGCGCCGTCGGGGCGGATGCGCGTCGAATTGCTGTCGGCGAGGATCAGTGTCGAATGCGCCGCCGTGGTCCGCAACCCGGTCGCCAGCGCGGCGGGCAGCGGCAGGACGCCGGGGGCACCGCACGTGACGACGACGCGCTGCGTCCCGCTCGACAGTTCGAAGGCAAGCGTCCCGGCATGGGCGGCGGTTGCTGCGCGTGCCTGTGGCGGCGGGGCGGCATCGACAACGAGCAGCGTCGTGCCCCCCGCCGCGCGTTGATACCCACCGACCCCGGCGGCGCGGCTGGGGCGAGCGACGCGACCCGACGCGGCAAAGGCGGCCACCAGCCGGGTCGCCGCGACGCCGGGGCCATGCCACGCGCCGATGGCCCCGTCGCCGAGCGCCACCGAGGCGAGGGCGGGGACCAGCCGATCGACCACCGCGACCACGGCCTCGCTCGCGCCCCGTCCCCGCGCGGTGTGCGCGGCGCAAACCTGAAGCAACAATTCGAGCAGGGCGAGCTGAGTCGCCGGGGCGCGGTCGGCGACCCCGCCGTCACCCGCGACGATCGCCGCGAGCGCGCGGTCGAGCAGCCCCTCGGCGCGGATAAGGCGCGCGTCGACGCCGGGGATCAGCAGCGCGGCGACGGTCAACCCGGCGGCGGCGGTGACGCGCTGCATCCCATCGGGAAGTTTCTCGACGACCCGGTCGAGGTGCCGTGCCATCCGCGCCAGCGTGTTGAGCACGGTCGATCGGTAAACGAGATCGGGCGACGACAGAATGTAGGGGGCATAGGTCGTCCAGAAGATCAGCCGCCGCGCGATCAGATCGGGAGCCCAGGCTGCCGCGTCGAACTCGGCGTGATCGGCGAGCCACCGCGCGACGATCGGCTGGGCGATGATCGCGCCGCGTGTCCGGTCGGCAACGACGGCGAGGTCGCGCAACCAGGCGAACCCGTGCGCCCAGTCGCGCCACACCGCCGGGGCCGCCGGGTCGGCAAAACGCAGTGTCGACGGCGCATTATACCCGGCGTGCGGCAGCCGTCCGGCGGCAATCCGCGCGCCTATGGCGGGGTCACCCGCCAGCGGATCGGCGGGAACAGCGAGCAGTTTCAACGGGAAATGACCGCGCAGCCGGATGCGATGCAGCGCGGTGCGATAGCTCAACCGATGCAACCCGGCGGCGATCCGCGCGGTCAGGCTCAACCCCTGGTCGGTGCCTGTCGCCCCGGCCCCGCGCCGCAGCCGGTCGCCGTCGGTCCCGGCGGGCGGCTCGGCGAACAGGTCGGGCTCACACGCTGGTTCTGACGCCGCGTCGACCTTGCCTGCGGCACTGTCGGACGGCGTGACGGTCATTGCCCGCGCAATGCGGCGATATTAGTGGCGTAGCGCTCCGGTCCCCCGGCGAAAGTTGCGGTCCCGGCGACGAGGACATCGGCCCCCGCCGCGATCGCCTGGGCAGCGGTCGTTGCATCGATGCCACCGTCGACCTCAAGGTCGATTGCCCGGCCGGTCGCGTCGATCGCCTTGCGGATCGCGGCGATTTTGCGGAGCTGGCTGGTTATAAAGCTTTGCCCGCCAAAGCCGGGGTCGACGCTCATCACGAGGACGAGGTCGACGTCGTCGAGCAGATAGTCGAGCGCCTTTGCCGGTGTCGCCGGGTTCAGCGAGACGCCGGCCTTCAACCCCAACGCCTTGATCCGCTGCACCGTGCGGTGGATGTGCGGGCCGGCCTCCGGGTGGACGGTCAGGATGTCGGCTCCGGCAGCGGCGAACGCCTCGAGAAACGGGTCGGCGGGCGAAATCATCAGGTGGACATCGAACGGCAAAGTCGTGTGTGGGCGCAGTGCCTT
>JAYTXW010000234.1:0-1992 GCA_043742745.1 Sphingomonadaceae bacterium | reverse complement strand
CCGCCGCGCTGAGCACATCGGCGCTCGGCGACAAGGTGCGTACAGCCTCGACCTTCGTTGGGCCATGGCCGGTGGTCACCGTCTGGCATGGTAGCGCCGACCGCACCGTCAGCCGCGCCAACGGCGTCGCCACTGCCGGGCAATGGGCCGATGTCCACGGCGCAACGGCGAAGCGTGAAGGCGATCGTACGGTCTGGCGCAACGGTGCGGGTGTCGCCGTCGTCGAATTCGTCGAGATCGACGGCATGGGCCACGGTACCCCGATCGACAGCCGCAATGGCGGCACACCTGCCCCGTTCATGCTCGACGTGGGGATCGCGTCGAGCGCGCAAATCATCGCCTTCTGGGGCATCGGTGACCCCGTCGCTCGGACGCAGCAACCGACGCCGCCACCACCCGACGCGCCGCACACTGGCCGCCACAACGGCAGTCGGAGGATCGACATCGGCAAGGTCATCAGCGACGCGCTCCGTGCCGCAGGTATCCACCTGCACGGTAGCGTCGATGGAAACACTGTTACGGCTGGCGTCCGCTGACCTTCGACCGGTTCATCGCCGTCGACTGGACGGGAGCCGTCGGTGAGCGTCATGCCGCGATCGCCGTCGCCGACTGCGCCGCCGGCGACGGTGCACCCGCACTCGTCCGCCCTGGCCATCGCTGGTCGCGCGGCGAGGTCTTTGCATGGATTGAGACCCTCGCGGACCGCGGTGAGCGCGCGCTGATCGGATTCGACTTCTCGTTCAGCTTGCCGTTCACCGACGGCGGCAGCTTCTTTCCTGGCGACCCCAGCCCGCCGGACGCCGCGACATTATGGGCCGAGGTCGACCGGATCGCCGCCGCCGACCCATACGACGCCGCCCACGCCTATATCGCGTATCGCCGCCGTCACTTCTGGCTTGGAGCGGCGGACGGACCAAAGGCGGCGCGCGCGCGCCTGCGTGCCGTCGAGCGGGTATGGGCGGCAAAACGGCTCGGCGCGGCGTCATCGGTCTTTGCTCTCGTCGGGGCGGCGCAGTGCGGCAAAGCGAGTCTGTCCGGCATGCGCCTGCTCGCCCGGACGTGCATCCCGGTCTGGCCATTCACCCCAGTCCCAAATGCAGGACCGCTGATCGTTGAAATCTATTGCCGAACGTTTGCCGCTGACGCCGGCGTGCGCGGCAAAATCCGCGATCGGGCGACGCTCGCCGCCGCGCTTGTCCGCCTTGGCAGCGCCCCTGCAGCCGTCCCCGACACCTTCGCCGACCATATCGGTGACGCGCTGATTTCCGCCGCCGGGATGCGCGTCGTCGCCGCCGATCACGCGACATGGACGCCTGCCAGACTTGACGATGTGCGAACGACCGAGGGCTGGACTTTCGGCGTGGCGTGAGCGGCGCGCGTCGGCTAGACAGTCGCGTCTAATGAACGTCCCCGATCCCACCCTGTCGCCGTTGCCCCCGCTCCTCCTTGTCATGCTCGGCGGCGCGGTTGGTGCTGGCTTGCGCTATCTCGTCGGCGAATGGACGCTGGCGATCGCTGGTCCCGGCCTGCCGTTCGCAACGTGGACCGTCAACATTCTCGGGGGCCTCGCCATGGGAATGGTTACCGGCATCGTCGCGCGATCAGGAGCTGGCGGCGAGGCGCTGCGTTTGCTCCTCGGCGTCGGTGTCCTCGGCGGGTTCACGACATTCTCCGCGTTCAGCCTTGAGCTGGTGACGATGATCGTGCGTGGCGACGCCGTCCTTGCCGCCGCCTATGCCGTCTCGTCGGTGGCGGGCAGCGCGGTTGCGCTCTACGTCGGCATCCTGCTGGTGCGGCCATGACGCGAAGTTTCACCGTCGAGCCTGGGGTCCGGCAGTTTGTCGTCGCCGACGACGATGCCGACATCCGCCTCGACCGCTGGTTCAAGCGCCATCTGCCCGAGGTCAGCTTCAATGTCGTGTCGCGCTGGACGCGGACCGGGGCGCTCAAGCTCGATGGCAAGAAGGCCGACCCCGGCGACCGGATTGCACC
>JAYTXW010000233.1:0-2000 GCA_043742745.1 Sphingomonadaceae bacterium | reverse complement strand
CAAAGTTGCCGCCGATGGTCGCGTCGGCGCGGTAGTAATTACCGTCCCCCTTCTCAGTGATCTGCTCCGACGCCGAAATGTCGACACCGGTGAAGTTCTTCTTAGTGATGAAGTTGACGACGCCCGCGATCGCGTCGGCACCGTAGGTCGTGCTCGCGGCGCCGGTTAGCGCCTCGACCCGGTCGACAAGCGCGAGCGGGATATTGTTGAGGTCGACGCGCCCGGCGAGGCCCGACGGAACGAGGCGGTTGCCGTCGAGCAGGACGAGGTTGCGGTTCGAGCCGATGCCGCGAAGGTCGACGAACGATGCGCCGCCGTTACCGTTGTTGACGGCCGAGCCGATCGACGGGACGACGCCCGGGATTTCGCGCAGGACGTCTTCGGCGACGTTCGACTGCTTCAGCTGAATTTCTTCCGACGTCGTCACGATGACGGGTGTGGCGCGAACGAGGTTGGGGTTCTTGATGAGCGACCCGGTGACGGTGATTTCCTTCTCGGTGTCGGCGACAGCAGCGTCGGCAGCGACAGTGCCGGCCGGTGCAGCGACCGCAACGGCCGGAAGGGCGAAGGCGGTTGCGCCAACGAGAATGGTCGAGCGCAACAGAACCGTCTTGAGCGAGTTCGGCAACATGAGTGGTATCCCCTCAAAAATAACAACGCGGAACCGACCGAGCCACAGGACCCGGCGCAGACTGCATGGCCGCTGTATGAAAGACGGTTCACCGCTCCGCAACAAAGATGCGCCCCCCCGCCACAGTTAGGCAAAGCTATGTTGCAAATCCGTCACATGGGCGGTAGCGACCTGTCATCGAAGCCGACCGGGTGCAAGGCCATGAGCTATCTGACTGCCGTCGTTGCCGCTGTCGCCGCTGGGGCGCTCGCCGCCGCTGGTCCGGCCAGCGCCCGCCCGCCGCAGCGCCCGCACGATGCGGTGGCGAGCGTCATCACCGCGGTGACCGGGTGCGTCGCGATTACCGACAATACAGCACGACTGGCGTGTTTCGATGGCGCGACGGCAAAACTGGTCGAGGCGACCGCGAAGGGCGACGTCAAGATCGTCGACCGCGAGGATATTCGCGCGACGCGCCGGTCGCTGTTCGGCTTCACCCTGCCGCACGTCGCGTTCTTCAAGGGCGATGACACCGCCGAGGACACCCCGTCGGAAATCGATACGACGATCAAGAGCGTTGGCAACAGCGAATACGGCAAGTTCACCCTGACGATGGACGACGGTGCCGTGTGGAAGACGACCGAGCCGCTGCCGCGCGATCCGCGTGCCGGGATGCCGGTCCATCTCAAGCGAGGTGCCCTCGGTAATTATTTCATCCGCGTCGGCGCGATGCGGTCCGTGACGGCGCAGCGCGTCCGGTGACGGCGGCTTCGGCGGCGCCGGGTTCAACTGGGACAACACCGCATGCGCTCAACAGCGCCGGTCTGAAACGGCTGAATGCCGGCGACGCCGCCGCCGCCGCCGACCTGTTCGCGCGGGCCGCCGCGCTCGACCCCGGCGGCGTGCCGTTGTGGCTCAACCTCGCCAAGGCGCGCCGCGCGCTGGGCGACGACGGCGGCGAAGGGGCGGCGCTCGCGGGGGCGCTGGCGATCGACGCGCGCGATCTGACCGCACTGATCCGCTCCGCCGAACGCTTCGAACGGATCGGGGCGTTGGCCAAGGCGCTGGGCGCGTGGTCGGGCGTGATCGCCGTCGCGCCGCCGCTCGCCGCGTGCGGCGGCCCCTTACGCGATGCGGTGGCGCACGCGACGGAGTTCGTCGCCGCGCGCAACGCCGCGTTCGCCGCCGAAATCGACACCGCACTTGGGCCCGCGCTTGCCGCCGTGCCGGATAGCGAGCGGCGACGGATCGATGCGGCACTGGGCGCGGCGACGGGGCGGCGGCGAATCTTCGCCAACGACTGCGCCGGGCTCCACTTCCCGTTCCTTCCCGCCGACGAATTTTTCGACCGCGACCATTTCCCGTGGCTGAGCGCATTCGAGGCGCACAC
>JAYTXW010000232.1:0-8505 GCA_043742745.1 Sphingomonadaceae bacterium | reverse complement strand
CACTGGTCGCGGCGAGAAGTGCGGCGACGACGAGGGCCTTGGTCATGACTATCTCCAAACAAGCGCGAATGATTTATAACACATGCTGCAATAACCGCGCCAGTTCGGGGCGACCCAGTCAGATCAAGGCCATGCGCATCGTTGCGCTGTCGTCACGTTCCCAAAGTGTAAAATTGTCCGACAGTTTTCGACCCGTTGAGCGCCGGTCAAATAGTTATGCTTGACGAAGAGACGGTGTTTTAGCGACTAAATTTTGACGCTTCGTGGTCACCGTGCCGATCACATGGATCGTGTTCTACAGCGAGGCGAAGTGAATGATCGGACTGCCCGATTCGGCGACGATTACGCTGACGATTACCGCGCCGACCAATGCTGGCGGCAACGCGACCGACATAATCGTGATGTACATGTATCACTTCAACAACTGATCGGGATCGGCCGGCGAGGGATTGCGGTTGCGGTCGAGCGGCCGCGCCGCTACATCACGCGTCTAATTCCGCCGAAAGCTCGTCCATGCTGATCACCTTCATCCTCGTCATCCACGGCTTGATCTCGCTCGCCCTCGTCGCGGTCATCCTGCTTCAGCAGTCGGAGGGGGGAGGGCTTGGCATTGGCGGCGGCAACGCCGGGGGCATGATGACGGCGCGCGGCGCGGCGAACCTGTTGACACGGTCGACGATGATCCTTGCGACAGCTTTCGTGGTGTCGAGCGTCATCCTCGCCGTCCTCGCGACGACGTCCAAGCGTGGGCATGTCATCGATACGACCCTCGCCAAGCCCGCGACGACCGGCGCCCCCGCCGCGCCGGGTGGCGTCCCGCTGTTTCAGCGGAGCGCCCCGGCGAAGCCTGCGCCGAAACCCGTTGCCCCGACAGATTCGGTGCCGCTCGCGAATTAACGTCATCGTGTATTGCGCCGCCATCCCCGCATCCGCCGGGATCCAACGCTCAGCCAGTCGACAGGTGGAGAATTGGGTCACGGCGTCCGCGGCGGTGACGCGCAAAGGGTTGGCAGCCAGCATATGACTATTGGTGGCAGGGACGTTCTGGAGACCGGCCGCCTCCGCTCGATCGTTGGGGGAACGATCGGCAACCTTGTCGAATGGTTCGATTTCTACGTCTATTCGGCGTTTTCGCTCTATTTCGCCCATGTCTTTTTCCCCAAAGGCGATCCGACCGCGCAGTTGCTCAATACGGCGGCGGTATTCGCGATCGGCTTCATCATGCGCCCGGTCGGCGGCTGGCTGCTCGGGGTCTATGCCGACCGCCGGGGGCGCAAGGCGGCGCTGACACTGTCGGTCCTGCTGATGTGCGGTGGGTCAGGGCTGATCGCAGTGACGCCGGGGTTCGACCGTATCGGTGTCGCGGCGCCGATATTGCTCGTCGTCGCGCGGCTGTTGCAGGGCCTGTCGGTCGGGGGTGAATATGGTGCCTCGGCGACATATCTCAGCGAAATGGCCGGCGTGGCGAACCGTGGTTTCCTCGCTAGTTTCCAGTATGTGACGTTGATCGGCGGGCAGTTGCTCGCACTCGCCGTCCTCCTCGTCCTCCAGGCGACGCTGTCGGAGGGTGACCTCAATGCATGGGGCTGGCGCATCCCGTTCGCTATCGGCGCCGGTCTCGCCGTCGTCGCGGTGTGGCTGCGGCGGTCATTGACCGAGACCGCGGCCTTTGCCGACACCGCCCCTGCCGCGCGGCGCAACCCGTTCGGGCAACTCGCGGCGTTTCGCGGGCGCGTTGCGTTGGTCGTGATGCTCGGGGCGGGCGGCAGCCTCGCCTTCTATACCTTCACGACGTACATGCAGAAGTTCCTGGTTAACACGCTCGGCTGGACCAAGCCTGATGCGAGCTTCGTCGCCTTCGGGACGCTGCTTGTTTATATGCTGATCCAGCCGCTTTTCGGTGCGGTGTCGGACCGCTTCGGGCGCAAGCCGCAGTTGATCGCGTTCGGGGTGCTTGGTCTCGTTGGGACGGTGCCGCTGTTGACCGCGCTCACTCATAGCGCAAGCCACGTCACCGCCTTCGTCCTGATCCTCGCCGCGTTGACAGTTCTCAGCGGGTACACGGCGATTTCAGGGCTGGTAAAGGCCGAGCTTTTCCCTGCGGGCGTCCGCGCATTGGGCGTTGGCCTGCCGTATGCCGTGTCGGTGTCGCTATTCGGTGGCACCGCTGAATATGTCGCGCTGGCGTTTAAGAGTGCTGGCCACGAAGCGGGCTTTTTCTGGTACGTCGCGGCGACGATCGGCGTGTCTCTGATCGCGGTGCTGCTGCTGCCCGATACGAAGCGGGCGTCGCTCATCTAGTTCCTCCCCGCTTGCGGGGAGGAGGATCAGAGCCCTTGCAAGGGGGGAGGGGCGGTAGATCGAGTATCTGCCGCCCGGCGTTCAGGGGGTCGCGAGCACGGCGCGGTCCCCAGTCGCGCCGCCCGCCGTCGGGCCAAGGCGCGCCATTTCCCCGGAAGCGGGGAGGATCAAGGGCGGAGAACCTAATCACCTTATCCCCATCTTTCGCCGGTCGCCCACTGGTCTTCGCCGCCGGTCCGCGCTAACCCGTTCCTCCCATGGCGCGGTATATTTTCATCACCGGCGGCGTGGTCTCGTCGCTCGGCAAGGGACTCATGGCGGCGGCTCTCGGGGCGTTGCTTCAAGCGCGCGGTTACCGCGTCCGCATCCGCAAGTTCGACCCCTACTTGAACGTCGATCCCGGCACGATGAGCCCGTACCAGCATGGCGAGGTGTTCGTTACCGACGATGGGGCGGAGACCGACCTCGACCTCGGCCACTATGAGCGGTTCACCGGGGTCGCGTCGAAGCAGAGTGACAATATCACCAGTGGGCGCGTCTACTACGACATCCTGACCAAGGAACGGCGCGGCGACTTCCTCGGTGCGACGGTCCAGGTCATCCCCCACGTCACCGACGCGATCAAGGCATTCGCCCTCGCAGAGACCGACGACCTCGATTTCGTCCTATGCGAGATCGGCGGGACGGTCGGCGACATCGAATCGTTGCCGTTCCTCGAAGCAATTCGCCAGACCGGCAACGACCTTGGGCGCGGCCAAGCGATCTATATCCACTGCACGCTGATCCCGTATCTCGCTGCGGCGGGCGAGCTGAAGACCAAGCCGACCCAGCACAGCGTCGCCGAACTACGTGGCATCGGCATTCAGCCGCACGTCCTCGTCTGCCGCTCCGAACACCCGCTGCCCGACAGCGACCGCGCCAAGATCGCACTGTTTTGCAACGTCCCCAAGGAGGCGGTCATCCCGGCCTTGGACGCCGACTCGATCTACTCGGTCCCGCTCCAATATCATCAGGCGGGCCTCGACGAGCAGGTGCTGGCCGCGTTCGGCATGGCCGACGCCGCCGTCCCCGATCTTGCCCGCTGGGAGGCGATCATGGAGCGCCTTCGCAATCCCGAAGGCGAGGTCACGATCGGCGTCGTCGGCAAATATATGGGGCTCCGCGACGCCTATAAATCGCTGACGGAGGCGCTTGTCCACGGCGGCATCGCCAACCGCGTCAAAGTCAACGTCCGCTGGATCGAAGGCGAATTGTTCGAAGACCCTAGCGCCGACGTCGCCGCCGAACTGGAGCCGCTCCACGGAATCCTTGTTCCCGGCGGCTTCGGCGAGCGAGGCACCGAGGGGATGATCGAAAGCGTCCGTTTTGCTCGGACCCGCGACGTACCGTTCTTCGGCATCTGTCTGGGGATGCAAATGGCGTGCATCGAAGGTGCGCGCGCCGCCGGGGTCGCCGGCGCTGGATCGTCGGAATTCGGTCCGACAAGCGAACCCGTTGTTGGCCTGATCACCGAATGGACGACGGCGCGCGGCACGGTCGAGCAACGCGCCGCCGACGGTGACAAGGGCGGGACGATGCGGCTGGGAGCATATGCTGCGCACCTCGCCGGAAACAGCATTGCCGCCGCCGCCTATGGTGCCAGCGCGATCAGCGAGCGCCACCGCCACCGTTACGAGGTCAACACCCACTATCGCGCCGCCCTTGAAGGCGGCGGCCTGCTATTTAGCGGCATGTCACCCGATGGCGTCCTTCCCGAAATCGTCGAGCGCCCCGACCACCCGTGGTTCGTCGGCGTCCAGTTCCACCCCGAGCTCAAGTCGAAGCCGTTCGAGCCCCATCCCCTGTTCGCCGCGTTTATCGCGGCAGCGGTCAAGCAAAGTCGGTTGGTTTAGGACTACGGCACGTGGCACGGACGCGCTCGCGGCAGGCGCGCCATTCGTCAATAGAGCTCTCAATCCGGCACAAGGGGTGTCCGGCCGTCGCAACAAAAAGGCACCGAGCGCCCTTGGCACCGCGCTTAACTCTTGGCCCCGCGTGTCGTCATCCGGATGAAACCCGATTGTTACAGGTGGAGGTAAGAAGCACGATGATCATGGCCGAATACACATTCTTCAAGCTCAATGCCTCGGGGATGATCGATACCGCCGCTGTGGTCAGACTGGCCGACGACTTTTCCGCGCTCAGCCATGCCCGCGACCTGCATGAGCCGCGGCCTGTCGAGATCTGGCGTGGGCACCATGGGGTTGGCATCATTGCAGCGGCAGTCGATCGGCGCGGCGCGCGGCGCTAAGCGGCCTGACACGAAAACGCCCGGGAGTTACCCGGGCGTTCGTGGTGACGAGACGAACCAATCGCGGTGGTCGTTCACAGCCCCCTGGCCCGACCTATCGCGTCGCTGCAGCCTTGCGCTGGCCGCTTACTCCCTGAACCCTGGCTCGTTGATAAGCCGTGGAACTTGATTACCGCGCTACGCCGCAACCCGTTCGTTGTCATCGCTAAATAACTGTTTCGCTAACGCTTTGTTGCGCGGTGTTGTGCGGTTGCAACAGCTTCGCTAGACCCTGCGCTGCCCGCTCCACCGCCAGAAAGACCGCCACTTGCGCCTCAGCCGCTATTTTCTCCCTGTGCTCAAGGAAACCCCGGGCGAAGCGCAGGTCGTCAGCCACCAGCTTATGCTCCGCGCGGGGCTGATCCGCCAGACGGCGGCGGGCATCTACGCTTGGCTGCCGCTTGGCCTGCGCGTGTTGAAGAAGATCGAGGGCATCGTCCGCGCCGAGCAGGACCGCGCGGGTGCGGTCGAGGTGCTGATGCCGACGATCCAGTCAGCGGAGCTTTGGAAGCAGTCGGGCCGCTACGACGCCTATGGCCCCGAAATGCTCCGAATCACTGACCGTCACGACCGCGAGATGCTGTTCAGCCCAACCGCCGAGGAGCTGTTCACGACGATTTTCGCCAACGGCGTCCGCAGCTACCGCGACCTGCCGCGCATTCTATATCAGATCCAGTGGAAGTTCCGCGACGAGATCCGCCCGCGCTTCGGCGTCATGCGCGGGCGCGAGTTCCTGATGAAGGATGCATATAGCTTCGACGCCGACCTCGCTGCCGCCCGGCACAGTTACAACCGTATGTTCATCGCGTACCTCCGCACCTTCGCAGCGATGGGAATGCACGCGATTCCCATGCGCGCCGACACCGGCCCCATCGGCGGCGACCTGAGCCACGAGTTCCACATCGTCGCCGCAACCGGCGAGAGCGGCGTATTCTATCACGAACGCTGGGAGCAGCCGCGCTCGCTCGACGCCGACGCCGACGACGCTTCCGCGCTCCAGGCCTATGTCGACGGCCTTAACGCCGACTATGCCGCGACCGATGAGAAGCGCGACCCCGCCGCCGAAGCCGCAACCGGGGCGGCACTTAAGGAGGCGCGCGGGATCGAGGTCGGACAGATCTTCTACTTCGGGACCAAATACTCCGCCGCGATGGGACTGTCGGTGCAGGGTCCGGGCGGCGAGCAGATTGTCCCGCACATGGGCAGTTACGGCATCGGCGTGTCGCGGCTGATGGCGGCGATCATCGAGGCGAGCCACGACAAGGACGGGATCATCTGGCCCGAGGCGGTCGCGCCGTACCGGGTCGCGCTCATCAACCTTCGTGCCGACGACGCTGGCTGCACGGCCGCTGCCGACGCGCTCTACGCCAGTCTCGAAGCAGTGGGAGTCGAGGTCCTGTACGACGACCGCGACGAGCGCGGCGGGGCCAAGTTCGCCACCGCCGACCTGATCGGCTTGCCCTGGCAGGTCGTAATCGGCCCCAAGGGCGTCGCCGCCGGCACGGTCGAGGTCAAGCGGCGCGGGCGTGGCGCCAAGGACGAGATGAGCGTCGACGCGGCGCTCGCCCTGTTGTCTGCGTGATCACCCGTTACGAGCGCATGATCGCCGCGCGGTACCTGCTGCCGGGGCGCGGGGAGGGGTTCATCTTCCTCGTCGCGTCGATCAGTCTCGTCGCCGTCGCGCTGGGAGTGGCCGCGCTGATCGCCGTCATGTCGGTGATGAACGGCTTCCGCGCCGAGCTGTTCGACCGCATCCTCGGGCTGAACGGCCACGCCGTCATTCAGGGCTATGGCGGCAGGCTCGCCGACTGGCAGGACCTGGCGGCGGCGGTGCGCAAGCTGCCGGGCGTCACCCGCGCGACGCCGCTGATCGAGCAGCCGCTGATGGTCAGTTTCGGCGGGCGGGTGCAGGGGGCGCTGGTGCGCGGGATGACCGTCGCCGACCTGACCGCGACCAAGGTCATCGCGTCGAACGTCAAGCGCGGCACACTGGCCGGCCTCGTCCCGGGGACCAACACCGTCGCGATCGGCGCGCGGCTGGCCGAAGCCCTTGGCGCGCAGGTCGGCGACCAGATCAGCCTGATCTCGCCCGACGGCGCCGTCACCCCGTTCGGCAGCGTGCCCCGGATCGTCGCCTACCGCGTCGTCGCGATCTTCGAGGTCGGCATCTACGACTATGACAAGGCGTTTGTCGTCATGCCGATGGCCAACGCCCAGACGCTCCTCCGCCTCGGCGACGCGGTCGGGATGATCGAGATCGTCACGACCGACCCTGACAAGGTCGACGCCATCCTCGCGCCGATCAAGGGCCGGGTCGCACGGTCGGGGCAGATTGCGTCGTGGAAGGACACCAATTCCTCGCTGTTCGAGGCGCTGGTCGTCGAGAAGACGGTGATGTTCTGGGTGCTGTCGATCATCATCCTTGTCGCGGTGTTCAATATCCTGTCGAGCCTGATCATGCTTGTCCGCGCCAAGACCCGCGACATTGCCATCCTGCGGACGATGGGGGCGAGCCGGGGGGCGCTGATGCGGGTGTTCATGACCGTCGGCACGCTGATCGGCGGCTTGGGCGTCCTCCTCGGCCTCGCGCTCGGCTTTGCCCTGCTCGCCTTCCGCGCCGATATCGTTGCGGGTGTTTCGGCGCTGACGGGGGCGAACCTGTGGGACCCGGGCGTCCGCTACCTCACCGATCTGCCGAGCCAGACCGACCCGGCGCAGGTCGTCGGCATTGTCGCGCTGACGCTGCTGCTCAGCTTCCTCGCCACCCTGTTCCCGGCGTGGAAGGCGGCGAGCACCGACCCGGTCACCGTCTTGCGCTATGAGTGACGCGAGTGCCCGCGATACGAGTGAGCCGACCGGGAACGTCCTTGAAGTCAGGGACTTGCGCCGCAGCTTCGTCCAGGGCGGGGTGACGATCGACGTCCTTCGTGGGGTCGACCTGACCGTCGCGCGGGGGGAAATCGTCGCCCTGCTCGGGCCGTCGGGGTCGGGCAAGTCGACGATGTTGCAGGCGGTCGGGCTGCTCGAGGGTGGCTTCTCGGGCGCGATCACCATCGCCGGGCAGCGGGTCGAGGCGCTCGATGCGGCGGGGCGGACGGCGGTGCGGCGCGACAGCCTCGGCTTCGTCTACCAGTTCCACCACCTGCTGCCCGACTTCAGCGCGGCGGAGAACGTCGTTTTACCCCAACTTATCAAGGGCATCGCCCCCGCCGCCGCGCGCGCCCGAGCGGCGCTGCTCCTCACCGACCTCGGCCTCGGCGACCGGCTGACCCACCGCCCGGCGCAGCTGTCGGGGGGCGAGCAGCAGCGCGTCGCCGTCGCCCGCGCGCTGGCAAACGAGCCGGTGCTGATCCTCGCCGACGAACCGACTGGCAACCTCGACGAGGCGACGGCGGCGAAGGTGCTTGCCGAATTCGTCCGGCTGGTTCGCGCGCGCGGGTCGGCGGCGCTGGTGGCGACGCACAACATCGCGCTGGCGCGGGGGATGGACCGCGTCGTGACCCTCCACGAAGGGCGGCTGGCGACGGCGGTTGCGCCCGCGTAACATCACAAAGCTCACACGGCAGAGCCAACGGCGTGAGGGCGAGTGCCCCCCAACGTCATCCCGGCGGACGCCGGGACCCACGCCTCCACCAGTCGACTGGTTGACGCTTGGGTCCCGGCGTGCGCCGGGATGACGGGCGTATTGTGTCCCGCCGGGATGACGGGTGTGTGCGCCGGGATGACGGGGTGGCAACGCTCCACCCGTCGCGCCCCGGTTTCCCCACGAACGCGACTCTAATACCAAGACTCTCTGATCAGAACCCATGCGCCCATGTCCGGGGTCCGATGGACATGATGCGCCACGGTTGGTCGGTGAGGCGGTTCCAGGCGAA
>JAYTXW010000231.1:0-5800 GCA_043742745.1 Sphingomonadaceae bacterium | reverse complement strand
GCGCGCCTCGAGCCGACCGAGGCCGTGGAGGAGCCGGTTGTACCCGATGACCGCCGGGATCGCCGCGAACAACCCGAGCGCGGTGGCGAACAGCGCCTCGGCGATCCCCGGCGCGACAACGCCGAGCGATGTATTCTGCGACGACGCGATTGCACCGAATGCGCGCATGATCCCCCATACCGTCCCGAACAGCCCGACAAACGGCGCGACCGACCCGATCGTCGCAAGGAGGTTGAGCCGATCGCCGAGCGCATCGATTTCGCGCGCGACCGCGACACCCATCGCCGACGTCAGCCGCGCGCGAACCCCGTCACGGTCGACTGCCGCCCCAGCCCGTCGGTTGAGGATGCTCCGCCGCCACTCGTCCATCCCGGCGACGAACAGGCGCGCGGACGGATGTGCTGCCTTCTTCGCCGCGTCGTACAGCGCGTCGACGCTGTCGGCCTTCCAAAACCACGCCTCGAACGCCTTGGCATGGGCATTGATGACCTTGAGCTGGCGTCCCCGGTCGACGATGATCGCCCATGACACGACGGAAGCGGCGACAAGGCCGAGCATGACAAGTTTGACGACGATGTCGGCGGCGAGGAACAGCGCCAGCGGCGACATATCGATCGTGGTTTTGGCGAGTATGGTCGGCATTATGCGGCGCTCGCCTCGGTCATCAAGGCAGTGAAACGCACCGACCAGTCGCGCGGTTGCCGCTGCGGACGCCCGCTCATCGCCAACCACGCCGCTGTCACCCGCCCGCGCGTCAGCGGCTTGTCGCCGCGCCAGACGTCCTGCCCGATCACCGTCGCAGCGGCACGGACCTGTGCGACGTAGCTGCGCACGGTCAGGACATCGTCGAGCTTCGCGGGCGCTAGATAGGTCATATGGACCTCGTGCACCGAAAAATAACCGTCGCCCGCGTCGAGCATCGCCTGCGCTTCTATTCCCAGCGCGCGCAGCATCTCGGTTCGTGCTCGTTCCATAAAACGCAGAAAATTCGCATGGTAGACGATACCGGTTAGGTCGGTGTCCTCGAAATAGACCCGCACGGGGAAGTGGTGCGTTCCGGAAGCGAACTGGCCGAGGGCGGGGGCGATCATGCCCCAGCCGTGTAGGCGAGGCTGCGGCGCGGGGAAAGGTCGTCTGACCGACAATGTCGCCGTCGGCGCGAATGACGACCACCGTCTGCGCAATGTTACAGAAAAACTTCTTTGCCCCCTTTGCCGAGCGGGAGTAGGAAACCGTCACTCATCACTGACGGAAATTAACCAATGGCCACCGCGCCACAGACCGACTTCGACGCGCCCAAAACCGATCGCGCCAAGACCCACGCCGAAACGATGGTCGTCCGCTTCGCTGGCGACAGCGGCGACGGGATGCAACTGACCGGCGGGCAATTCACCCTGTCGACCGCGCTCGCGGGTGAGGATTTCGCGACCTTCCCCGACTTTCCCGCCGAAATCCGCGCGCCGCAGGGGACAACGTTCGGCGTCAGCGCGTTTCAGATCAACTTCGGCGCGAACGGCATTGAGACGGCTGGCGACGAACCCGACGTTCTCGTCGCGATGAATCCGGCGGCATTGAAGGTTAACGTCGGCGACCTCCGCCCCGGCGGGTTGGTCATCATCGACAGCGGCGAGTTCAGTGCCCGTAACCTCGCCAAGGCGGGCTATGCGGCGAACCCACTCGAGGATGGCAGCCTCGCCAAGTGGCAGGTAATGGCATTCGACATCAGCCGCCAGACGCTCGAGGCGGTCAAGCCGTTTGGGCTGGGCAACAAGGAAGCCCTGCGCTGCAAAAATATGTGGACGCTCGGCCTCGCGCTGTGGATGTTCGACCGCAGCCGCGCACCGCTGATCGAATGGCTCAACGGCAAGTTCAGCAAGAATCCGGTGCTCGCCGAGGCCAATGCTGCCGCGCTCAACGCCGGACATGCTTACGGCGAAACGGCGGAGTTGGACGGCCCACTCAAGCAGTTTGCGGTCGATGCGACCGAGGCCGCGCCGGGCTTTTACCGCACCGTCACTGGCGGCGAGTCGTTGGCGCTCGGGCTGGTTGCCGGAGCGAAGCTGGCCAACCTGCCGATGTTCTTCGGATCGTATCCGATCACCCCGGCGTCGCCGATCCTCCACGCCCTCGCGCGGCTCAAGGAGTTCGGTGTCACCACCTTCCAGGCCGAGGATGAAATCGCCGCGATCTGCTCGGCGATCGGCGCGAGCTATGCCGGCCAGCTTGGCGTCACCTCGTCGAGCGGCCCCGGCATCGCGCTGAAGGGCGAGGCGATGGGCCTTGCGATCATCACCGAATTGCCTCTCGTTATCGTCAATTCGCAGCGCGGCGGGCCGTCAACGGGTCTCCCGACCAAGACCGAGCAGAGTGATCTGTACCAGGCCGTCTATGGCCGCAACGGCGACGCGCCGCTCGTCGTGCTGGCGACGCGCTCGCCCAGCGACTGCTTCGAGGTCGCGATCGAGGCGTGCCGCATCGCCGTCCAGTTTATGACTCCGGTGATGGTCCTGACCGACGGTTATATCGCCAACGCCGCCGAGCCGTGGCGCGTCCCCGACATGGCCGCCTTCGCGCCGTTCCCAGTGACGTTCCATACCGATATTCCCACCACCGGCCACATCAATCCCTATGCCCGCGACCCCGAGACGCTCAGCCGCATCTGGATCAAGCCCGGCACCCCCGGCCTGACCCACCGCATCGGCGGCATCGAAAAAAGCGTGAAGACCGGCAACATCAACTACGAAGCCGCCAACCATCAGGAAATGACCGACATCCGCCGCGACAAGGTCGCCAATGTGGCCAAGACGATCCCGCTTCAGACGGTCGATCAAGGGCCGTCGTCGGGCTCGCTGGCGCTGGTCGGCTGGGGGTCGACCTACGGCCCAATCCGCAAAGCGGTCCAGCGCGCACGGGCGAAGGGGCTCGACGTCGCCCACATCCACATCCGCCATATCTGGCCGCTGCCGACAAACCTCGGCGACCTGCTGCGCGGGTTCGACAAGGTGATCGTGCCGGAAATGAATACCGGCCAGCTCAAGACCGTCCTGCGCGATCAGTATCTCGTCGACGCGCAACCGCTCAACAAAGTCAGCGGCCAGCCATTCAAGATCAGCGAGATCGAGGCGGCGATTGCGGCAGCTCTAGGGATCCCGGCATGAACGAAATGACCCGCATCACCGTCCCTGCTGACTGGGCGACCGATCAGGAGGTGCGCTGGTGCCCCGGGTGCGGCGACTATGCCATCCTCAAGGCGGTCCAGCGGACAATGCCCGAGATCGGCACATCGCCGGAAAACACCGTTTTTGTCAGCGGCATCGGCTGTTCGTCGCGCTTTCCTTATTACATGGAGACTTACGGTTTCCATACGATCCACGGGCGTGCCCCGGCGGTGGCGACGGGGGTCAAGCTCGCCAATCCGGAACTCGACGTGTGGATCATCACCGGCGACGGCGACGGCCTGAGCATCGGCGGCAACCATATGTTCCACCTGCTGCGGCGCAACCTCGACGTTCAGGTGCTATTGTTCAACAACGAGATCTACGGCCTGACCAAGGGGCAATATTCGCCAACGTCGCGCGTCGGCACGCGGTCGCCGTCGACGCCGTTCGGCTCGGTCGATCGCCCCGCCAGCCCGTGCAGTTTTGCGCTGGGAGCAGGGGCGCGGTTCATCGCAAGGACGGTTGATACCGCGCAAAAGGCGATGCCCGACATCCTCAAGCGCGCCCACGCGCACAAAGGGACGAGCTTCGTCGAAATCTTCCAGAACTGCATCGTCTATAACGATGCGGTGTTCAACGCCTTTACCGACAAAAAGGCCGCTCCCGATCATCAGATCCACTGCGTCCACGGCCAGCCATTACTATTTGCGGGCGGGTCAAAGGGGCTCGCCTTCGATGCGGCGACGATGACCGTGTCGGTCGTCGACATCGCCGAGGGCGAGACGGCGGTTGTCATGGTCCACGACGAAACCAACCGGATCATGGCGCAGTTGCTGATCGATATGCCGTTCGGGCCATTCCCGATGGCGCTTGGCGTGATCTGGTGCTCGCCCGCACCGACCTTCGACGCCGCCGTCGCCGAACAGAATGTCGCCGTTGCCGCCGGCAAGCCTGCCGATCTCGACGCTCTGCTCCGCAAAGGACAGAGCTGGGAGATAGCCGAGAAGGGTTTTCATACGGTGTGACGGGGGACGCGGCGTCGTCGCCGCGTAGCGGGGGTGATGTTGCACGTCGTCGAAACCCCCGCGACCTTGATCGCGCGCGTCGCCGGTGGTGACGCGCGCGCATTTACCGTCCTGGTCGGTCAGCTTCACCGCTCGGGCTTGCGGATCGCGACGCGCGTTGCCGGCGACCGCGCCGAGGCCGAAGACGCGCTGCAGGGCGCGCTAACGCGGGTATGGACGGAAGCAGGGCGCTTTGACCCAACCAAGGGTTCGGTCGGCGGCTGGTTCCGCCGGATCGTCGTCAACCAATGTCTTGACCGGCGGCGGCGGCTAAAGCTCGCCGCGCCGATCGAGGCGGCGGCGAACGTGGCGAGCGATCTTCCCGATCCGTTCGCGGCCGCGTCCGCCAACGCGCGCGCGCGCCGTGTCGATGCGGCGATGGCGACGCTCGCGCCCCGCCAGCGCGCCGCGATCACGCTGTTCCACGGTGAGGGCGCAAGCATGGCCGAAGTCGCTGCTGCGCTCGATACGACGCCGAAGGCGGTCGAGGGATTGCTGGCGCGGGCGCGTAGTGAGTTGAGCCACCTGCTTGCCAGCGACCGGCCCGAAACGAGAGACGAATGACCGACCCCCTTGCTCACACCCGCGCCGCCGAGATTATCGCGGCCTATGGCGGCTATCCTGCGCGCTGGCCCGACGCCGAGCGGGCGGCCGCGCTCGCGGTGATCGCTGCCGACCCTGAGCTGACCGCCGCGCTCGTCGCGGCCCGGCGTCTCGACTCCGACCTGACGGCGTGGGCGCACACTCCCGTTACTGGCGGTGATGCGGCGGCGGCGGCGCAGATCGCGATGCGGCGCCCGCGTTTCTTGCTGCGTTGGGCCAGTGGCACCGGCCTTGCGGCAGCGGTCGCGGCTGGACTGATCCTGCTGACGCCGATGCACCATTCGGATCCTGTGGCGTCCGCCGCTGTCGCGGCACGGGTCGCCGCCAATGACGAATCGACTGCCTTCACCCAGGTCTTTACCCCCACCCCTGACGAGGAGCAGGTTCTATGAAACTCGCTGCCGCCTTGATCGCTCTCGCGACGGTCACCGCGATGCCGGCTGCCGCGCAGATGCAGCCGCCGGGCGAGGTGATGACCGATGGCCACGGGCGGATGCGCGCCGAGCCGCGACGGACGCCGGGCAACCCGATGTTTGCGGGGATGACCGACGCCGGCAAGGCGGTCATGCGGACAGCTTTGCGCGATGCCGATCCGCAGACCGACCGTGCGACTACCGATGCGGCGCGCGACCGGATGCTGACGGTGCTCGATGCCGAACGCCTCGATATCGGCGCTCTGAAGCGCGCAATGGATGAGGAGCGAGAGGCTGCCAGCGTCGCCAAGGCCCGGCATCAGGCCGCAATGATCGCCGGTTTTCAACAGCTGTCGCTCACTGACCGCCGGGCGTTTGTCGTGAACGCGCGTGCAGTGCGCAATGTCATGAAGGACCGCGTTGCGTTTCGTGACCGGCGCGAAGCGCGTGGCCCGGGACCGATGCCGCCGCCGCAATAACCTATGGCCGAAACCCCGTCTGCGCCGCGATTCGCTGCCAGATGTCTGCCGCCAATCGTGTTGCGATCGGCCCCGGCGCGCCG
>JAYTXW010000230.1:0-8896 GCA_043742745.1 Sphingomonadaceae bacterium | reverse complement strand
CATGGCGGCGCGCTTCGGTCTGCCGGTCGTGACGCTGGTCGACACGCCGGGCGCGTTTCCCGGCATCGATGCCGAAGAGCGCGGCCAGGCGGAGGCGATCGCGCGCGCCACCGCCGCGTGCCTCGATCTCGACGTGCCGATGGTCGCCGCGATCGTCGGCGAGGGCGGGTCGGGCGGTGCCGTGGCCTTGGCGACGGCCAACCGCATCGTCATGTTCGAACACGCGATCTACGCCGTCATCTCGCCCGAAGGGTGTGCGTCGATCCTGTGGCGCGGCGACAACAAACCCGGCGCGACGACCCCCGATGGACGCCCGGTCGCCGCCGGCCCGAGCCGCGCCGCCGAGGCCGCCGAGGCGATGAAGGTTACCGCGAGCGACCTCAAGAAATTGGGCGTGATCGACCGCATCATTTACGAACCGCGCGGCGGGGCGCACCGTGATCCGGCGACGGCGATGGCCCGGCTGGGGACGGCAATCGCTGCCGAACTGACGGCGCTTGAGACGCAGACGCCGGCCGCGCTGCGCGCTGGCCGCCGCGCGAAGTTTCTCGCAATGGGGCGGGCGTGATCCTGTCCTCCCCAGAAACGGAGATGCCGCCGCTACCGATCCTGACCGTTGTTGCCGCCGCCCTGGTCGATGCCGACGGGCGCGTTCTCGTCGCGCAGCGTCCGGCGGGCAAGCATCTCGCGGGCCAGTGGGAATTCCCGGGTGGCAAGATCGATGCGGGCGAGACGCCGGAAACCGCCCTCGTCCGCGAACTCGCCGAGGAACTGGGGGTCGATGTCGCCGCAAGCTGCCTCGCCCCCGCCGGGTTCGCCAGCCACGCCTACCCAGATTTCCACCTCGTTCTATTGTTGTTCGTGTGTCGCAAATGGCGCGGGGTGGCGGTCGGTCGCGACGGTCAAGCGATTGCCTGGCACCGCGTAAATGCGCTGTTCGCCCTCGATATGCCGCCCGCCGACCGCCCGCTACTCGGACTGCTGGCGGCTTTGCTGTAACGAATAGCGCGGGTTAGTTGGTCTGAAACGCGCGCTTTGGTTGGCGGCTCAATGGCCGCTGATCTCGCTCTCGGCGTCGAGTTTGGCCGTGGCGATCATCCGTCGGCGACACCGCGCCGCTTCGGCCTTGGTTGCGAGGTCGACGTTGCCGCCGACGCCCTCGCCGCACTTGCGGTCGGCGGTGGCGTTGGCATGGCGGATTGCAGCGATCATCCGGGGGTCGCGCGCCATCGCCTCGGCGCTGATCGGTGTCGCGACGGCCGTTGGCGTGACGGCGGCCGACGCGGCGGTGGGTGTACTGTCGCTGGTATGGACGGCGGCGAGCACGGCGGCAATTAAGGCAAGGTTGAGCATTGCGGTTCCCGGTTACGGTCCCCCCTCGGGCCGCAGGAAAAAGCTAAGGGGTGAATTGGTGCGTCGCAACATATTATTTTACGACGCGCTGCGCCGGTGTGCCGCAGCACGGTTGGGCACCGCGATGAGAAAACCCTGTTCTACCCGCCCCGGGCTGACCTAGATTACGCAGATGGTCCGGTTACATTCCTCCACGTGGTCTCGAATTGTGCCGTGCACGGGACGCATCCCCGACGACGCGACGGCGGATTTCGCGATCGTAATCCAGCGTGATGGCGGGAACCACGCGAAGTCCGGCGGCAGGGAGTGACCGCACCGCCGATTGTTGCGATCGACGCCGCTGCGCTCCACGGACGGTCGTTGCGCTTTTACGACTTCGCGATGGCGGCGTTCGTCGTCATCCTGATCTGCTCCAACCTGATCGGCGCGGGCAAGCCGGCGGTGGTGACACTGCCGCTTTGGGGCGAGGTCAAGTTCGGCGCGGGGATCCTGTTCTTCCCGCTCAGCTACGTGCTGGGCGACGTTCTTGCCGAGGTCTACGGCTTCGCCCGCGCCCGCCGCTGCGTCTGGGCCGGGTTCGCCGCGTCGATCTTTGCCGCCGGGATGAGCTGGGTCGTGGTCAGCCTGCCACCTGCTGCCGACTGGACGGGGCAGGCGGCGCTCGCCGACGTTTTCGGCCAGGTGCCGCGGATTTTTCTCGCGTCGATTGCCGCGTTCTGGGCCGGGGAGATTGCCAACGCCGCCGTCATGTCGCGAATGAAGCTGTGGACGCAGGGGCGGATGCTGTGGACCCGCACAATCGGCTCGACGGTCGTCGGGCAGGGGGTCGACAGCCTGATCTTCTACCCGCTCGCTTTCCTCGGCGTGTGGGAGACGAGCCTCGTGCTTCAGGTTCTGGCGACCAACTACGCGCTCAAGGTGCTGTGGGAGGTACTACTAACCCCCATTACCTACCGCATCGTCGCGTGGTTCAAGCGCGCGGAAGGCATCGACGTGTTCGACCGCGGGGTCGGGTACGATCCGTTCACGACGAAGGTGTGACAATGGATACCGATGACCTTCCGGCCGAAGGATCGAACAAACGGTTGAACCGAATGGTTGCGGTGACTGTCGTGTTGCTGTCGGTCGCCCTTGGCCTGTGCAACATCAAGGACGGCAATATTGTCCAGGCAATGACGCAGTCGAAAGCCGATGCGGTCGACACGTGGGGCGAATATCAGGCGACTCCGACCAAGCTGCACCTCGACGAGACCGCAGCGGCGCAGCTTTCCATCCTCGGCACGGGGCCGGAGGTCGCAGCCCAGCAGGTGCGGCTTGCCAGCGAGATTGCCAAGTACAACGCCGAGTCGCCGGTGCTTCGTGCCAAGGCAAAGGCATTCGAGGATAAGTACGACGCGCTTAACGTCCACGACGATCAGTTCGACGCAGCCGATGCGCTGATGTCGATCGCCGTGTCGGCAGCGGCTGTGTCTGCCGTCGTCGAGAGCTTTTCGGTGCTCGTTCTGGCGTGGGTCTTCGGCGGCTTCGGCGTTGTCATGGGGCTCGGCGGGTTTCTCGGCTGGGCGATCCATCCGGCGTTCCTCGCGAGCTTTCTAGGCTAGTGCTGCGAACAGCCCCTCGAACAGTCGCCGCCCGTCGCTGCCGCCAAGCGCATCGTCGATCAGGCGTTCGGGGTGGGGCATCAGGCCGAGGACGTTGCCTCCCGCGTTGACGATGCCGGCGATGTCGCGCGCGGAGCCGTTGACCGGCTCGGCGTAGCGGAAGACGACGCGGCCTTCGCCTTCCAGCCGGTCGAGTGTCGCGTCGTCGGCGGTGAAGTTGCCATCGTGATGGGCGACGGGGATGCGGATCGTCTCGCCCGCGTCATATCGCGCGGTGAATGGCGTCTGGGCGTTGGCGACGGTCAGCATGACGTCGCGGCAGACGAAGTCGAGCCCCGCGTTGCGCATCAAGGCGCCCGGCAGCAGCCCCGCTTCGGTCAACACCTGAAAGCCGTTGCACACGCCGAGCACCGCGCGCCCGTCGTTCGCGGCGGCGACGACGGCGGCCATCACCGGCGACCGCGCGCTCATCGCGCCCGAGCGGAGATAGTCGCCGTAGCTGAACCCGCCGGGAAGCGCGATCAGGTCGAGGCCGTCGGGCAGGTCGGTATCGCGGTGCCACACCATCGCCGGGGCGATGCCGGTGATCTCGCGCAGGACAACGGCAAGGTCGCGATCACAGTTCGATCCGGGAAAGACGATGACGGCGCTTTTCACGCAGCGGACTCGCGCGCGGTCTCGGTGGCGCTCACGCCAGCTCGATCCGGTAGGTTTCGATCACCGGGTTGGCGAGCAGGGCCGTGCACATCGCGGCGACATCGGCCTCGGTCGTGCCGTCGGCGAGGTCGAGCTCGATTACCTTGCCCTGCCGTACGCCCGCAACCCCGGCAAAACCGAGGCCGCCGAGCGCATTGTGGATTGCCCGCCCCTGCGGATCGAGGACGCCAGATTTCAGGGTGACGGTGACACGGGCTTTCATGGCTGCCGTTTAGGGGCGGACGCGGCGGGGGGCAAGGCGGACGCGCGCGGAGAGCCTTGCACCGCCCTCTCGACCCGCTATGTTACATCGATGGCAACCGCATTCGCCCCCCGCCCCGCCGCGACGATGACCGCGAGGGTCGTGGTGATGATGACGCCTGCGGAGAAGCGGGCGTTGGAAGATCGGGCCGACGTGTTCGCGCTGACCCCCAGCGAGTTGATTCGTCGTGCCGCTGCGACGTACCAGCCTGACTTCAATGAAGAAGCGGCGCTTGAATATCTCGCCAACGAAATCGAGAAGAACACGGCGGAAATGACGGCGATATTGAGTAAACTGAATGACGATGTCGACGCGACGATCGCCGAGATGCGTGCCTTGCGCGCCGCACATCAGGCGCGATGAGCGTTCTCGAACGAGTGACGACGGCGCTGAAGGAACTGTTTCTCCTGCGCGATGAGGTGGCACGAACAGCGGAAAACGTCCGCGAGCTCAAGAAAGATGTGTTCGACCACGAGAAGCGCCTGATCAGGATCGAGACGCTTATCGACCTGACGCGAACCGGCGACCGCCTTAATCTGCCGCCGCAGTAGGCACGGCGCTCAAGCGCACTCCCGCCGTCTCCGCCGCGTCGGGCGCTTCCACATCGCTTCGACGTAATCGAACATCGAACGGCTGATGGCGAAATCCAGGTTGCCGCTCCCTGCCGCGTTGCGCGCTTCGACTCGCCGCCAGCGCTCGTCGGCGGGAACGTCGATGAAGTGCAGCTTTGGCGCCAGCCCGGCGTCACGCGCCAGCCCGGCAAAGCGCGCGCGGGCAGCGCGGGTAGTGAAGCCGAGGTCGAGGATGACGGGAATGCCGCGCCGCGCCGCGCCACGTCCGACGCGACCGCCCGAATCTGCGTGTAGCAGCGCTCGACCCGCGCCAACGCCCACCCCGGATTGACCGGCAGCGGACAGTCCGCCCAGAACAGCGTCGTCATCCACGCGTCGATCGAGAAGCGAACCGCGCCGCATTCGGTTTCGACGCTGCGAGCATACGTGCTCTTGCCCGCACCGGTCGACCCGGCGCCCCGGCGGACGCCGGCCATCGTTGGCGGCGCTACTTCCCGCGCGCCTTCCGGTGTTCGTCGAGGTCGAGGACGGTCGACACGACGCCTTCGGGTAACAATCCCAGCCGCCGCGCAACTTCCTGATACGCCTCGACTTCGCCGCCGAGGTCCATGCGGAAGCGGTCCTTGTCCATTTTCTCGTTGGTCTTCATGTCCCACAGGCGGCAGCCGTCGGGGCTGATCTCGTCGGCCAGGATGATGCGGCTGAACTCCTGGTCGAACAGGCGGCCGAATTCCAGCTTGAAGTCGATCAGGCGGATGCCGACCCCGGCGAACAGCCCCGCCATGAAGTCGTTGATGCGGATCGCCATGTCGGCGATGTCGTGCATCTCGTCCTGGCTCGCCCAGCCGAACGCGCTGATATGTTCGTCGGTGATCAGCGGATCGCCGAGCGCGTCGTCCTTGTAATAATATTCGAGGATCGTGCGCGGCAGGGCGGTGCCCTCCTCGAGCCCGAAACGCTTGGCGAGGCTGCCGGCGACGACGTTCCGCACGACCACCTCGATCGGCACGATCTCGACCTGGCGGACGAGCTGTTCGCGCATGTTCAACCGGCGGATGAAGTGCGTCGGGATGCCGATCGTGCCGAGCAGCGTGAACAGATGCTCGGAGATGCGGTTGTTGAGAACGCCCTTGCCGCTGATCGTGCCCTTTTTCTGGGCGTTGAACGCGGTCGCATCGTCCTTAAAATACTGGATGATCGTGCCGGGCTCGGGACCCTCGTACAGGATCTTGGCCTTGCCCTCGTAGATCTGGCGGCGGCGGGACATGGGCTGCGTCCTTCTGTGTCGGCGGCGAGGACCCCGCGCCGCAGCGTGGACCCCGCAAATGAAAGCGCCCCGGCGCGGGCGGAATCGCGCGCTACCGGGGCTGAGTTTTCACTATAGCGCGCCGCTACGCGACTGACAATGCATAGTGGCGCGCAAAGGCGACTCAGTCGGGGTTCTTCCCCTCCCCCTTTTTCTCCAGCACCTTGCCGGTCTTCGCATCGACACCGACCTCGAACTTCTTCTTGGCGGCATCGCTGATGTCGAACGAATAGCGCAGGCCGCTGCCGCCCTTTTCCTTCTCCAATTCGCTGTCGGTGATCGTTCCGGGGCGGGCTTTGAGCGCCGTCGCGGTCGCTGCCGCCAGCGTGACCTTGGTCAGTGGCATTAACTCGGCCCCTTTGAATGCGACCGTCGCGGCAGAGGCGGCGGCTCCGGTGGCCAGGGCGACGGCACTGAGCGCGATGAGAAATGTACGCATGGTTGAGTTCCTTCCAAGAAAATTCCCTGGCGACCAATATAGACGCCCATGGATGAATGGCAGCGATACACCATCGCCCGTTGAACGCTTTGGCGCGCGCCTCTATCTGTGTCGCAACACACGGCAAGGATCGCGGCGCCCATGACGACATTCGACGAGCGCGAGACCGGGTTCGAGGCGAAGTTCGCCCACGACGCCGACACCGAATTCCGCGTCGTCGCGCGTGCCAACAAATTATTCGGCCACTGGGCGGCGGGCAAGCTCGGGCTGACCCCCGAAGCGAGCGACGACTATGCCCGCGCCGTCGTCCACGCCGAGTTCGAGAAATCGGGCCACCCCGGGGTGTTCGACAAGGTCATGGCCGATCTCGCCGCGCGGGGGTTGGGCGTGATCGCCACCGACGTTCGCGCGGCGATGGACGCGACCCTTGCCGAGGCACGCCACCAGATCATGGACATATAGGATGTCTATGGCGGCGGCGGACATCGAAGCGGCGATTGTCGCGGCGCTCCCCGATGCCGTGGTGACGATTACCGATCTCGCCGGGGACGGCGACCATTATGCTGCGCGCGTCGTGTCGGCGGCGTTCGCCGGACTGCCCCGCGTTCGCCAGCACCAGCTTGTCTACAACGCCCTTGGCGGCCGGATGGGCGGCGTTCTCCACGCGCTCCAGCTGACCACCGCCGCCCCTTAAGGAGTTCCCCACATGAGCGACATCCACTCAAAAATTGCGACCCTCGTCGCCGGCACAGACGTCGTCCTGTTCGTGAAGGGGACGCCGATGTTTCCGCAATGCGGCTTTTCATCGAGTGCGATCCAGATCCTCGAACGTCTCGGCGTCGAGTATGAAACGGTCGATGTCCTCGCCGACCCCGAGGTCCGGTCGGGGATCAAGACGTTTAGCGACTGGCCGACGGTGCCGCAGTTGTACGTCAAGGGCGAATTTGTCGGTGGCTCGGACATCATGATGGAGATGTTCCAGTCGGGTGAATTGGCGACGATGGTCGCCGAAAAGGGCGTCGCTCGCGCCGTCTGAGTCGGCCGACGTGAAGCCGCTCATCTTCGCCGACCTGTGGCACGACACGCTCGTCGACACGCGCGCGCTGCTGCCGCTGGCATGGCCGGTCGCGGCGGCGTTCGTCCTATTACCGCAGGTCGCGATCGACCGCTTCGGCCCGCCGCTGCCGATGGTCAAGGTCACCAGTGAACGAGGTCCCGCGAAGTCCGCACCGGCGGCGTCGTCACTCACGGCCGCCGCGCCGCCGGTGGCCCGCCCCGCGCGCCCGTCGCTGCCCAGGGTTCCGCCGAACGTCCTGCTGATCGACCTGCTTCTTCCCGCGCTGATCGGGCTGATCGCGCAGGCGACGATCATCCGCCTCGCGCTCGACCGGCGGCGGCGCGTGGCGCGGTCGGTGGCGGAGGCGCTGACCGCTGCCGCGCGCGCATGGCCGCTGCTCGTCGTGACGCTGGGGTTCGCCACCGTGCCGATCGGCTTCGGCCTGCTGGCGTTCGTGTTGCCCGGCCTTTATCTCGCCGGGCGGCTGGTCCCGGCGACGGCGCTGGTCCTCGACGGGCTGAGCCCGGTTGCCGCGCTCGAACGCAGCTGGGCACTGACCAGCGGCAACGGCTGGCGCGTCATCGGCTTCACGCTCGTCTTCTTCGGCTGGTTCGTCATCGTCTCGGCGGCAACCGGCTTCGTCGGTGCGGGGGCGGCGGCGGTGCTCAAGGCGGCGGGCGCGGGCGGCGTCGGCGAGGTTGTCGCTGCGACCCTCGACGGTGCGGTGGCGGCGCTTGCCGCAGTCTTCAACGCGGTCGCGTTGGCGACGATCTATCGCCACCTCACGAAGTGAGCCGCTGCGTCAGTCCCAGCGGGCGAGCGGCGGCAGGCTCATCAGGATCGCGTCGACGTTGCCGCCGGTCTTGAGGCCAAAGGTCGTGCCGCGGTCGTAGACGAGGTTGAACTCGGCATACAGGCCGCGATAGCGCAGCTGGGCGATGCGCTCCTCCTCGGTGAACGGGTCGGCCATGTGCCGCCGGACGAGCGCCGGGAACACATCGAGCAACGTCCGCCCAACATCCTGCGTGAAGGCGAGGTTGCCGGCGAAGTCGCCTTCGAGGTGGTCGTAGAAGATGCCGCCGACGCCGCGATGGCGGTTCCGGTGCGGCACGAAGAAATACTCGTCGCACCATGTCGAATAGCGGTCCCAATAATCCGCCCCGTGCGCGTCGCAGGTGGCGTGGAAGCGGTCCTTGAACTCGGCGGTGTCGGCGGCGACCGGCAGCGCGGGGTTGAGGTCGGCCCCGCCGCCGAACCACCGCTTCGTCGTGACGAGGAAGCGCGTGTTCATATGGACGGCGGGAACGTGCGGGTTGGCCATGTGCGCCACCAGGCTGATCCCGGTGGCGGTGAAGCCGGGATTGTCCGCGCTGGCGCCGTTGACCGAGGCGGCGAATTCGGGCGCGAAGGTGCCGTGGACCGTCGAGATGTTGACGCCGACTTTTTCGAACACTTTGCCCTTCATCACCCCGCGCGTGCCGCCGCCGGGATTGGGGTTGCCCGCTTCTTCGCGGTTCCAGCGGATGAAATCGAACTTCGCGGCGCTGCCAGCTTCAGCTTCGATCGCCTCAAACGCGGCGCAGATCCGGTGTTGCAGGTTTTCGAACCAG
>JAYTXW010000229.1:0-4918 GCA_043742745.1 Sphingomonadaceae bacterium | reverse complement strand
GCAATTCGTCTCCGATTGACGCGCTGACCCCGGATCGGGGTTGATTTATGCAGCAAGTGCCCGCCACTCGGTCAGGCCGGCTGCGCGGCGGGTCTTGTAGGTTTGACGATCGACGAGGTGGCGTTCGTGGTTGAAATGGTTGTGGACCGAGGCGTGGACGGACACAAACTTCTGGAGCGTCTTCGCCTGCCGAAATCGCAGCATCGCCCGCTCTCTTCGTCGGAAAAGCAGGTGGCTGTTCTCCGCCCGGTTGTTCTTCCATCGGCCCATTTCGCGGCGGTCGAGATTGCCCAGTTCGCGCATCGCGGCCGGGTAAGCGTCTATCACAGCAGCATGGACTATTGTCGCCGTCATCTGGACTTAGCCTGTAGACTGCCCGATCGCCAGAAAGCCAGTAAAAACCCGTCGCTCGAAAACAGAATTGCCAGCGACGCGGTCGGCAACCATTGCCGACGTCGCATCTGCCATTAATCGAATTGGCTGGCGAACCGTCGTTAATCGGTAACCAAGCCAGTCGCTTGCGCCGATGCCGTCGAATCCAGCGACCGCTACTTCGCTTGGCACTTGCATCCCAAGTGTGATCCGCAACTCGTCTAATGCTCCGAGCGCCATCATGTCATTCGCGGCGACGACTGCCCTGCCGATAAGCGCGCGACCTCCCAGGGCGCTGACCGCGGCGACCCCACTAAAGTAAGTAAAGTCGCCGATTGCCGTGACCACGTCACCTACTCCCGCATCGGCGAGAGCACCAGCCACACCGTTAAGACGCTCAACGCCAACAGACGATTGCGGGGGGCCTTGTACGAAGGCAAAACTACGGTGTCCGAGGCTCAATAAATGCTTGGCAAGCAACCGTCCGCACCCGCCGTGGTCGCAACCGACGGAGCTCACGACTTGACGATGCGGCAAGCGATTATAGAGGATAACGGGGACGTCGTGATCTTCGAGCAGCGCGACATGGGTATCGCTCAGATTGAGCAGTGCAACGACGCAGTCAACTTGATAAGATCGAATTTGATCGATAGCGGCATCTACCTCGGTCATCGCATCGACCGCAAAAAGCATTATCCGACGCCCGCTTTTAGACAGCGACCGCGCCAGTTCCGAAAGCGCTTCCGGATACTGCAGATTAGTGTCGATCGCGACGACGATCGCAACCAAGCCTGAGCGCCGTGTCGATACCGCGCGAGCCATTGCGTTAGGGCGGTAGCCAAGTGAAGCCGCGGCCGCCGCGACGCGCGCTCGAGCATCCGCAGACACGCTCGCGCCGGGGGTGAAGGCTCGAGAAACGGCTGATTGCGAGACCCCAGCGGCTGCGGCGACGTCTGCCGATGTGGCGCGTGGCCGGTGTTTCGATTTTTTGGACTCAGCCGGTTCGCCTACGTTGACGACTCGCTCCGGCCGGGCGCCGGAAGGCTGCTTCATCACCGCGAGGATCGTCGCTGGGTTAGTTTTATCGAGCAAAACATCAACACATGCTTAATTAGGGTCGATCCCGACGCCGTTATTCGATCTTGCCGATTCCATCCGAGGTTTCCTCTCTTGGCTCAACCAGAGCACGCAACTGACCGCGCCCAGACTTCGAGATAGTGGCCAAACGAACGACGCGGCAGCACGACGAGGGAGTGAACTGACTCCACAAGCAGCACCACGCCTGCGCGACCGAGCAGGGTTGACACGGCGTCGCCCGGTCGGAGTCGCTCCAGGTCGAGGGCGCATCCTGCCGCAAGCAAGTTGAGCGCGCCGTCGCCCGACACGCGGTACCGCACCCGGTTCCCAGACACGTCAACCGCGACCGCACCGGGCGCATCGAGGCGTGCCAGAAGGGCCGGCGCATTGGCGTCGTCCGCGACCACCAGCCACTCGTCGGGGCCGATCGCGATGAAGCAGTCGTCGCCGATCGTCGCCGACTTGCCGCACGCGGGCAGTCCCGCCGCGTTGCGCCGTCGTACCGCCGCCATCGCGACATTCGGGAGGCGCGCGAGGTCAGTCATCGAGCCGGGCACCGTCGGGATCGTGGAACACCGGCTCAACGACCTGCGCGGCAACGGTGGCAGCACCGAAACGCGCATAAATCGTCTCGCCGTTGCGCGACCGCCCTCCCGCAAGTAGCGCCAACGCGATCGGACGGTCGAGTGCCGGACTCCAGTAGCTCGACGTAACGTGGCCGAACATCCGGCAGTCGCCGGGAGTTGCGACGAGTTGCGCGCCTTCGGGCAGCAGCTCGTCGGTCAGCAGGCCAACGAGCTGCTTGCGGTCGTCGCGTAGCATATCGGGACGCAGCAAGCTGCGCTTACCGATGAAGTCGGGCTTTGTCACCGCGACTGCCCAGCCGAGTCCAAGGTCGAGCGGGCCGACGGTGCCGTCGGTATCTTGACCGACGATGATATAGCCCTTCTCGGCGCGCAGCACGTGCATGTTCTCCGTGCCGTATGGCACGATGCCGAACGGCTGGCCCGCCGCCCACAGCGCCTCCCAGACCGCAGGGCCGAAGCGGGCGTCGACATGGACTTCGTAGCTGATCTCGCCTGTGAAGCTGATCCGGTAGAGGCGCACAGAGTGGCCGGCGATGCGGGCCGCGCGCCACGCCAGATGCGGAAACGCCGCGTTGCCGAGGTCGCAGTCCTCAACCACCGTCGCAAGTACGACTCGTGCGCGCGGGCCGGTGACGACCGCCGTCGCCCAATGCTCGGTCACCGAGTTGAGCCAGACGTCGAGGTGCGGCCACTCGGTCTGGAGATAGTCCTCCATCCGGTCGAGCACGCGCGCGGCGTTGCCCGTCGTGGTGAACGTGACGAACTGATCTTCGGCGATCCGCGCGGTGACGCCGTCGTCGAACACCATGCCATCCTCGCCGAGCATCACGCCATAGCGGCAGCGGCCGACCGCAAGTTTGAGCCAGCTGTTGGTGTAGATCAGATTGAGGAATCTTGCCGCGTCGGGGCCGCGGATTTCGATCTTGCCCAGCGTCGAAGCGTCGAACAGCCCGACGCCGTGCCGTACCGCGCGGCCTTCGCGAAGCACCGCGTCGTGCATCGCCTCGCCGGCGCGCGGGTAATAGCGCGCGCGCTTCCACTGGCCGACGTCCTCGAACACCGCACCGTGCGCGACGTGCCAGTCGTGCATTGGCGTGACGCGCGCTGGGTCGATCAGGAGATCGCGGTCGACGCCGGCAAGTGCACCGAATGTCACCGGCGTGTACGGGGGGCGGAACGTCGTCAGGCCGACGACTTCGTGGCGGTCGCCGCGGTTGTCGGCGAGGCGGCGCAGCGCGTTGAGGTTCGACAGCTTGCCTTGGTCGGTCGCCATGCCGGTGGTCGTGTAGCGCTTGAGATGCTCGACCGAGACGAAGCCCTCGCGCGTCGCCAGGTCGATATCGGCGATCGTCACGTCGTTCTGGAAATCGACGAACGCCTTGGGTCCGATGACCGGTGCGACCGGCGCGAGCGGTGGCACATCGCCAGCGCACGCCCCGATCGACTCGGGCTGGCCAGCTTCGGGGACGGGGACGAAAACGTGCTTGTCCGCGTCGAAGCGGACCTTGCCGCCGACGTGGCTGTGGAGGTGGAGCGCCGGGGCCCAGCCGCCGCCCATCAGCACGGCATCGCACGGGTGACGCCGTCCCGCTGTGTCGACGACGGCGACGACCCTGCGGCAGCCGATCGCGCGCTTAACGCGCTCGAACCGTAACACCGTCGCTCCGCCCGCCTCGAGCGCGTCGGTTCCCGTCGGGTCGCCGACGACCGCGATGCGCCGCCCGACGAGGACGCCATAGTCGCGTAGGTAGGAGAGCCCCGCGTCGGCGAGCATAACGCCAGGAAGGTCGTTGCCCGGGAACACGAGCGGTTGCTGGTGCGCGCCGGTCGCCAGCACGATCCGCTTCGCTCGGATCTGCCAAAGCCGCTGACGCGGTCCGTAACGCTCCCCCGGCTGCAGGTGGTCAGTCAGCCGCTCGACCGCCATGACGAGGCCGTCGTCGTACCGGCCGAAGGCGGTCGTCCGCGCGAGCACGGTGACATCATCGATGCTTTCAGTTGGCGAGCGGTCGTCTATCAGGATGACTCGGCCTTGGGTGCGCGCGGTCGACGCCGCCTCCCGTCCGGCGGGTCCGCCACCGATCACGAGGACCTCGCAGTGCGCGTGGCGCTTGGCATAACGGTCGGGGTCGGGCGCGGTCGGGGCGGGGCCGAGGCCGGCCATCCGCCGGATGAACGGCTCATACAGCCGCGTCCAGCGCTGCGCGGAACCAAAGAACGTCTTGTAGTAAAAGCCCGCCGGCAACAGCGGCGCGGCGAGCGACGTCAGCGCGCCGAGATCGAACGCGAGGCTCGGCCACGCATTCTGGCTGCGCGCGACGAGCCCATCGTATAACTCGACCACCGTGGCGCGCGTGTTCGGTTCGGCGCGGTCGCCCTCGCCGATCGTCACGAGTGCGTTCGGCTCCTCGGGGCCGACGGTCATGATCCCGCGCGGGCGATGATATTTGAAGCTCCGCGCGACGAGGCGGACGCCGTTGGCGAGCAGTGCCGACGCGAGCGTGTCGCCGGGATGGCCGGTCAGTCGGCGCCCGTCGAAGGTGAACGCGATCCGCCGCGAGCGGTCGATGCGGCTGCCGCCGTGCGCGACCCTCACGTCGGCGACCCGTGCGTACGGGTGTCGCGGGTCGTCGTGAACCACTTGCGGCATCCGGCGGCATGGAGCCAACGCTCGCGGTGCGGCCCCTTCGCGTTGCGGCGCATGAACAGGTAACCGGCCCACTCGTCGTCGCTCAGCGCCATGCCGCCGTCGGCGGGCCGGGCGCGATCGCCCTCGCCGCCGCTGCTGAACTCGATCTGGTCGCGCGGACCGCAATGGGGGCAGGTAATGAGCAGCATCAGTGCGCCACCGCCGCCGCGCCGTGCTCGTCGATCAGCCGCCC
>JAYTXW010000228.1:0-1535 GCA_043742745.1 Sphingomonadaceae bacterium | reverse complement strand
TCGACCAGCACGAATGGCGCCCAGATTGCGGGGTTCGCCGCGCCGGGTATCGTTTTGTCGCGCATCAACGCCCGCATCGCGCGCGCCAACGCCTCATCGCGCGACAGTCCGGCCTGGTAGCCGCGCAGCGTTGCCACGGTCAGCGTCGCCGCTGCGTCGTCGCGCACTGGCCACTGCGACACAAGTAACGCGCGCGCGCCCGCCGCGAGGAAGGCACTGGCAAGACCGCTATACGCCGGGCTCCCCGCGCCGCTGCCCCCGGCGGTGTTGCACGCCGACAGAA
This sequence comes from Sphingomonadaceae bacterium, assembly GCA_043742745.1. Lineage (GTDB taxonomy): Bacteria > Pseudomonadota > Alphaproteobacteria > Sphingomonadales > Sphingomonadaceae > Polymorphobacter_B. Next base: position 1,252 of record JAYTXW010000228.1, on the reverse strand, counting down.
TAACCCAGTCGGCGTCGATCTTGAGCGCGGCAATCTCCGACGCGGTAAGCAGTCCGTCGTCGTCGCCGTGCGGATGCGTCGGGGTCGTCAGCACAAGCGCCGGCTCTGACAGGCCACCGACGTCGTTGGCAGCCAGTCCGTGCGTCGCGATCGCGATAATGCCGCGGTCGAGCGCCGCCGCCTTGACGTTCGCCTCGGTCGCGCTGGCGCCGATCAGCATCGTCGCCGTTCCTCCCAGCATCCGCGCCATCATCCGTAACTCGCCTGCGGCGCGCGGGAGGGCGGGCAGGTCGTGCAATGTCGCCGTGTCAACCGTCGCGCCGAAAACCGGACCAACGCGCTTTGCAACAGCAAGGATCGGGGCGCCGATGCCGAGGAAGCCAGCGCGCAGCGGACGAGGAACCGCGACAGTCGTGACGAGGGTTGATTGGGCGGTCACGCTATGGCTGTCGATCAGCCACGCCGGACGACCGCGTTGCCCCGGCGCCGCGAGCAGTGCGGGCGGCAGCGTCGCGAGCGGGCCGCTGACAAAGTAGAGCGCATGACTATGGTCGGCGAACCCTGGGGGGACGATCGCATCGTATAGCGTTCGGGCGGCTGCGAGCGGAAATGGAGCAGACTCGCCGTGCGTTACCGCCGCGCGAATTTGTTGGACCAGGTCCGCCACGACCGGCCGAGTGAGCGCCGTTTTGCGCCACTGCAGGCCGTCGCGCGTGACGGCGATCGCCAGTGTCCCGTCGTCGAGTGGCAGCGGCGCCAACAGAATTTCGTTCGCGGCCAGCCGCGCGGCGAAGGTGGCTAGCGGTACCGGAGTTGGCCGCCCGAGCGCGCGGAACGCCGGGTACACCCGGTCGAGGTCGTGGACGATCGTAGCGATTTCGATATCGTTGGCCACGACCGCCGCGTCGATCCGCGCAAGGTCGGTGGGGGAGTTCGCCGATGCCGCAAAGCTGCGCGCACGGTCGAGCCCTTGGCGCTGGCGGATGTGATCTTGCAGCGACCGCACGAGCGCCGCCGCTGCCGGGTCATGGGCGGCGGTGCGGGCGGCGACATCGGTGCCGACGAGGACGACGTCGGACATATTGGCGAGCTGGAGCGCATGGAACGCAGCCGCGTCGCGGTGAGTCGCCAGGGCGAGATCCGTGACGGCGGCGAAGCTGGCTGAAAACGCTGGCCCATAACGCAATAGATCGCCGCGCGACGTAGATGTGTCGAGCAGTTTCGTTTCGAGCCGCGCAGCGATCGGTGCGAT
>JAYTXW010000227.1:0-19676 GCA_043742745.1 Sphingomonadaceae bacterium | reverse complement strand
TCATACGGGTTGTTGTCGCCGCTTGCGAACAGCCCGGAGACGCGGACCCGCACATAATCGATGTCGTAACTTGCTTCGGCAGCGGCGAAGAAAGCGGCGATGCGGGTCGGACGCTGGGTGAAGATCGAATTGCGGTCTTCGCCGAACGCACCGTAGATCGACGTCGTCAAGTTAAGCCGCCCGAAGTGGCCGTCGCCCGAATAGCCCGGATAGACGACGTCGTAGCTGCGTGGGCGCAGGTCGCCGAGCAACGCCGGACGGACGGGAAAGCCGTTGGCATCGACGTGAAGCGCGCGCTCGTGATTGCGGTTGTAGATGACCGTGATCTGGCTGGTGAAACCGGGGACGGGCAGATCCTGCCGGTACAGGTTGGCGATGAGGATCTGGTCATCGCGCGGCGTTTGGCGAATATCGTTGAGGCCGGAATTAGTGTCTTTCTCAAGCCGATCGAAGAAGGCGAGATTATACTGAAAGCGATTGTCGTCGCGGTTGCCGAAAATTCGAACGCCGAGCTGATTATCCTGAAACAGAAAGCCGCGGAAATCGCTCGAAAACGGCTGGATGCCGACGCGCACCGAATCGAAGTCGTACCGCGCGCTGACGTTGCGCAGATGGTAATCGACGAACAGTTCCTGGACGCCGAAGAAGCTCGACAGCCGGTGCGGCCCGCGCGCGGGGAGGACCGACAGGACCCGTCGCTCCTCGACCTGTGCGTAGGTCACGTTATACGCGAAAATGCCGCGCAGCTCGATCTCGGGCGGCTTGAACGCCGTCGCCCCCTTGAAGATCGACCCGCCAAGCAGGAACGTCTGCGAAAAGACAAACGCGTTGTCGCGCCCGAAGACATCGAGGCTGCCGGGGCGCTCGGTTGTCTGGACGCCGACCGGGATCGGGAACGAGCGTGGCTCGACGACGGTGTCGGAAATGCCGGTCAGCGCGACGAAACAGTCGGTCGTGCCCTTGACCGGGCGGTCGCCCTTCAGGTCGTTCTGGTGATATGGATCGAAGCGATTGACCCTGATCCCGAGATTGTCAGCGAGCCGATAGCGGTCGGGAACGGGGAGCGAGTCCTGCGGAAACGCTTGCGGCGGCGGGGCACGGACGGCGCCGGGGTTATTTTGGACGATCGCCGGATCGAAGACGCGCGCACGAATGCCGGGACGGACGCGGTCGGTCGGCGTTCCCGCGGGTACATCGACGGCTTCGGCAGCGACCGGATCGACATTGGTCGCCGGGGGCAATGGCGACGGTGTGGCCCCGAGGAGAAGGCAGGCGTGCGCGACGATGCCCCCGGTCGCCACTATAGCCCCTGACAGACGTTTTGGGTCGATGTGTCGACGAATGGCGCGACGGGGCAGTTGATATAGCGCAGCCGCGTCGGCACCCCGTTGACCGTGATCTGGACGGTGTCGGCGCGGATTGCGGCGGGAGCATTGCTGATCGATCCGACGCGGAGAGCCGCGTTGTTGAGCCCGAGGAACGAAATCATGTTATCCTGGTCGATGCCGTCGCCCGACACGCCGATGCCGCCCACAAGCGTCGATCCGCGATAAACAGGGACGCCGCCGGGGAAGATTTGCGCGCCATTCGCCAGCCGCTTGGTCCCACTCGGTGCATTGGGCAGGAAGCTGCACTGGCGCGGTGTATCGGGCGCGACTCCGCCCGACGTGACGAAGCCGAGGTGCTGGACGACATTCTGGACGATTAGTGCGCTTTGCAGCCCGGTCGAAAAAGGGCTGAACTGGCCGATCGGGCGCGATAGCGGGCCGTTGGGTGTGCCAAGCTGGCCGTCGGGGAAATACGGCCGTGCCAAGTTGCCGATCGCGCTTTCGGAGAAGGCGATCGTGCCTGACAGCGCGGCGGGGTTGCTTAAGAACACCCGGACCGCTGCGACGAAGGGCGTGACGTTGGGGTCGGTTGCCCCGCTAGGCAGGGTGGTCGCGAGCAGGTCGGGGCCCGCATACGATGATGAGAAGAAGGCGACCGTGCGTGCCTTCTGAAGCGATACGTCGGTGCCGAACACCGGCGCGTCGGCTCCGCGCACCTGGCCGAGGACCACGCCGTTGGTATCGACGACCGAGATCGTCACCTCGGCCCGGCTGTCGAGCGGACGGCGGATCGCAGCGCGGGCGCGCACCATGACTGTGAAGGCGTCCTCGAGCACCGCCCGCACTTCGGCGGCGGTCAGCGCCCCAGCGTCGGTTCCAGCGCGGATCGGGTAGCGCGCATGGCCGAGTCCGTCGCTCAAAATGAAGGCGTCGGTGTTCGAGAATTCGGTCGGGGTCACGGGCCGGATGCCGCTCGCCTCGGTGCCGTACGGCGTCCCGGCGATCACCGTTCCGGCGAAATAGCCGGTGACCGGCGTCAGCACACCGGCGGTCGGTGGCGGTGCGGCGGGCACGGTTGCCGGGTTGGTCTTCAGGTCGCTGACGCGCGTATCGGAATAGCGCAGCGTCGTGCCGTCGAGGCTGATCTTGTCGGCAGTGACCGATGCCGAGGCGTCGAAGCCGATGGTCGCGGCAAGTGCAATCGCCTCCTCGTCGGAGCGATCGACATCGGTAATCTCGGGATCGAAGCCATAGTCGCCGTCGGCCATGACTCCGACGCCGCCGACCAGTGTTCCGTTCTTGTACAGCGGAAAGCCCCCCGGGTCGGCAGCGAGACCGAGCGGCGACCGCTTGGGACCCGTCGCGGCGGCGGGGTCGCCGCCGATGGCGGTGTAGCGCTGGCTAAGGTCGGAACACGGCAGCTGCGAGAATTGGACCCCGAACAACGGCCCGCTTTCCAGCCCCATCGTGTTTGCCGACGGCGGAAACTGTGGCTGGACGATCTCGCTCGCGGTGCGCGTCGAGAAGGCGTTGCCGTCGGACGACAGATACGCGCCCGTGATCGCCTTGGCGATTGCCGCTGCTGCGGCCGGGACGACCGCGCCCTGCAGATCAGTGTTGCCGACCGTGCCAGCGCGCAGCGTCGCCGTCGCCCGAGCACCGGTCATCGTATAGACTGCGAGGACGTTGCCGACGCGATCGGTCACCGCAATCACGGCGGGCAGGCTGCGCGCCTGGGCCTCGGCGACCGCGCGCGCGACGACGGCATTGACGTCGGCAGCGGTCAGCGCGAGGCTCGCGGGGACCGGCAACAGTCCGCCCGTGGTCGGCGACGGTGACGGCGTCGCCACCGGTGTCCCACCGATCGGCGCGGTGCCGCTACCGTTTGACCCGCCGCCACAGCTGGCTAGCACCAGCATGAGCATGAGGGCGATTTGTTTCACTGATAGCGCCGCAGCGCATCGGCGACACGGGCAAGGCTCGCCGCGACATCGGTGGGCTGGAAGCGCTGCGGATCGCGGACGGCGGCATAGGCGCGGTCGAGGTCGGGCTTGATCGCCGCGCGCGTCCCTGCCGGAACCTGTTGTTCGCTTTCGAGGCTGGCAAGCAGCGTGTCGGCCGCCATCACCGACTGCGCCGACCCTTGATAATCAGTATATGTTTTCGTCGCCGGCCCGGTCAGGACCGCCTGCATCATTGCAAAGGTTGCGGCTCGGCTAAACGACGCCGCTTCGAAGCGCACGGAGAGGACCGAAACCGTCGCGCGCAGTTTTGCGGCGGCGGTTCGCGCTGCGTCGCGCCCCTGCCCGATCGCTGCATGGAACGCGCGCGCATCGGCGGTGAAGCGCGCGGCGAGATCGGGAGCGGCAACCTGCGCCGCCGCCGCGAGCATCAGCAGGTTCTCGTCGTTGAATACCGGCGTCCCGATCGCGACGGGGCGGAGCGGATTGGCGGTGCGCGTCGGCTTCCACGCCGGCTCGTCGGAAATCGCGCGGTGGCAGCTGCGACAATCGTAAAAGTAGAATTCGGGGAATGCCCCATTTTGTCCGCGCGGCGATTCAAACAGGGTGAGCTGCCGTTCGAGCGCGACCGCCTGCCCGATCGCCCACACTTTGATCCCGCTGGGGGCTTGTTTGCGCTGGCGATAGTCGGCGTCGACGTCGTGATGTTTTTGCAGCGCGGTGAACAACTCGAGTTCGTAACTGATGCGCGGATGGCCCGCCGCCATGATCCGGTGGGTGACGAACTGATTGCTGCCGCCGCCATAATGGCAATCGAGACAGTTTTCGGCGCGCGCACGGGGGCGGTCGAGCGGGATTAGTCCGTGACGAATATTGTCGGCATGCGTGCCGCGCACCGCGGTGTGGCTCGCCAGCCAGCGTTCGGCGGCACCGTGGCACGCCTCGCACGTAACGCCCTCGTCGCGGTGGAACTCGGGCGCATAACGCCCTGCCGGCGTGGAGTGACAACCAAGGCACGCCGGAGCCGACGTTGCCGACCCAAGACCGAGCCGGGCCGCGATTGCCTGCGACCGTGGCTCGGCGAGGACCCGGTAAGCGCGGGCGTGCATACCGGCAACGCTCGTCGTGTCTTGCCAGATACGCACCTCGTCCTGGCGCACCACGGCTCCGGTCGGGGTCTGGCGGCCATGACAGGTTGTGCCGCCGCACGACGCAACGCCCATGACGGCGCTGGCCCCCTGCACGACGATCGTGGGGTCGGTGGCGTCGCGGCCATGCGCCGCCGACGTTGCCAGCGACACGGCAGCCGCTGCTGCCAAAGCCAAGCTACGCCACGATCCCTTCACCCGGCGCCCCCAGCTCGAGCGCGGCCCAACGCTGCCGCTGCCGACGCATAGCCTATCCGCCAGCGGCATTCAAAGTGTCGATCGCTGGCCAGCGGCACGTCGTGGCTTCACCCCGCCGGGGAGCAACGCGTTAATTTTTTTGCTTTACCGGTACAGCAAGGTTAGACCCACTTGGGTATTTCGCCGGGCAACTTGCGGATGACAGGTTTCGGCGTAGCGGGGGCGAGATTTAGTGAGGCGAATAGTTGGCCTTGTCGTCGCGCTACTCGTTTCAGGTACCAGCCAAGCACAGACTGGACGCCCGCCCGGTACGACGCCGACTGCACCGACGCGCGAGGAAATTGAGCGCGGTAAACCGATCACGCCGAGCGCTCCCGGGCCGCGGCTGGTCATCGACGACAAGACCGAGCGCGCCCCTTGCGCCCTCGCCGAACCCCGCTTTACCGCTGTCACTGTAACGCTGACGGCGGTTACATATACGGGGCTAAAGGTGGTCACGCCGGAGGAACTGCGGTCGGCGTATGATGGCCAGCTCGGCACACCGCGCCCCATCGCGGTCGTCTGTGAAATCCGTGACCGCGCCGCGACGATCCTGCGGACCAAGGGGTATCTCGCCGCGGTGCAGATACCGCCGCAGAAGATCGAGGGCGGCAAGCTGGAGCTCCACGTCCTCCTTGCTCGGCTGACCGCGATTCATGTCCGGGGTAACGCTGGACGCGCCGAACGGCTGATCGCCGGTTATCTCGCGCCGCTGACGCGCGAGCCGTTGTTCAACGAACGCCACGCCGAGCGCGCTTTGCTGCTGGTCCGCGACCTGCCGGGGTACGACGTGCGGTTGCAGCTCCAGCCGAGCGACATTCCCGGCGAGGTCGTTGGCGAGGTCACCGTCGTTCGCCACACGATTGATGCCGATTTCAACGTCCAGAACTACAGCAGCCGCGAACTGGGTCGTTTTGGCGGACTGCTCAGGGTGCAATTCTACGGCCTGACCGGTCTCGGCGACCGGACATCGGTTAGCTTTTTCAGCAGCCCCGAGGTCCGCCAGCAAAAAGTTGTGCAAGCGAGCCATGAATTCCTGCTCGGCGCGAGCGGCATCGGCGTTGCGGGGCATTTTACCTATAGCTGGACCAAGCCGACCCTCAGCCAGCTGGATATCGATGCGCGGGCGCTGGTTGGGTCGGGCGAGATCGATTTTCCGTTCATCCGTCGTCACGCGCTGAACATTCGTGGTGCAGCCGGGTTTGAGATGATCGACCAGACCGTCGATCTCAACGGGGTGCGCCTGACCACCGATCGCCTGCGCGTCCCGTTCGTGCGGATCGAGGGCGATGCCATCGATCCGGCCAGCCGCCTCGGCATCGGCGGCTTTAGTGCGTTCGAACCCCGTTGGTCGCTCGGCGGAACCTTCGAACTTCGCCACGGCGTCCATATCCTGGGTGCGAGCGCGGGGTGCGGCGTCAACCTCATCCGCTGCCGACTGGCGGCCAACCCCGTTACCCCCAGCCGACCGTATGGCGATCCTGCCGCGCTTGTCGTCCGCTTTGGCGGCGAGGCACAGTTCCGGCCCCGCCCGAAACTGGCTTTCATCCTCTCGCCCCGCACGCAATATTCCCCCGATACGCTGCTTAGTTTCGAAGAATATTCCGGCGGCAATTATACAGTCGGGCGCGGTTACGATCCGGGGGCGCTGTTGGGCGACACGGGCATCGGCGGGGCGCTCGAGGTCCGGGTCGGCCGCGCCGCGCCGACGGGGCCGCGCGCGATCGCAGTCCAGCCGTTCGCCTTCGTCGATTCGGCATGGCTGTGGAGCAACTCGCCCGGCGATACGCGGTCGGCCGCGAACCTGACGTCGCTCGGTTTTGGCCTGCGTACCGCCGTCGGCAGCTGGGCCCGGCTCGATGGCAGCTTCGCGTTTCCGACCAAGCGCGTTGGCATCGAAACCCATGTGCCGCCGGTCAGGTTTCTTGTCTCGTTCACGACCCGTCTGCCCCCTTGGTCTCGTCGGTAGGAGTTTCGACCGATGTCCGCTGCCCCCTCACTTCGCCTGAGACTTTATTCGAGCACGGCGGTCGCGCTGGCGCTGATCGGCACGGCGATGCCCGCATCGGCGTTCAAGGCGAGCACCGCGTTCGACGGCACAGCCGTGGTAACCAGTGGCACCGCTGCGATCGATCGCTCAGTCCCGAACTTCGACAAGGTGACCGTCGGCAACGCGCTGAACAGCACGGCAATTATCACGTGGACACCCAACGATACGACCGGAACCGGGCCGGTCAATTTCATGGCGGCCGGGCAGACCGCCATCTTCACGAACGCGCCCGGCCTTACCGATTTCACCGTCGTCAACCGGGTTTTGCCGGTCGATGGTCAAGGCATCGCGACCAACCGCGCCGTTGCCTATAACGGGACGATCACGAGCCAGATCACAAACGACGGTGTCACCACGCCCGGCGGCACGGTTGTCTTCTACACGCCCGGCGGCATCATCGTTGGCCCGACCGCAAGCATCAACGTCGGCAATTTGCTCCTGACGACCGCCGACCCGGTCCTGACCGCGTCAGGCTTCGCCCTCAACAGCGCGACCGGCAGTACGAGCACGGTGCGGATCGCAAAAGGCGCGCAGGTCAACGCACAAAATAACTATGTCGCCCTCGTCGCGCCGCGAATCCAGCAGGACGGGACGGTCGCCGTCGCGGGCGGGGCCGCCTATGTCGCCGCCGAGCAAGTCGACCTGACGATCCTCGGTGCCGGATTGGGCCTATTCGATATCAAGATTGCGGCTGGTTCCGCGAAAGGTTCGGGTGAAGCGGCCCCCTTCACTGCGCTTAGCCATACGGGCACGACCACGGGCACGACGCCGGCGGGGGGAACGAACCCGACCATCGTTCTCGCGGCAATCCCCAAGAACGATGCGATCACGATGCTCGTCGGTGGCACGGTTGGCTTTACCCCGGCCACCGGAGCAACGGTATCGGCGGGTACGGTCGAACTGTTCGCGGGCGTACCAAGCGCCGAGAATGCGGCGAGGATCATTTCGCCGGTCACAATCGGCCCGAACGCTAATGTCGATACGTCGGTGGTCGCCAACCTCGGCATTTCCGCCTCGACGACCACCAACCTTTACGCCGAGGCGGCGACTCTGCTCCGGCTCGCGCCGAGTTTTTCGGGGCAGACGGCTCTGACTCAGACGCTGACCGGCTCTGTCGCGCTGCTCGGGCGGAGCCAGACGAGCCTCGACACGGCGGGGTCGAACGGAATTGCGATCGGCGGCAATCTGACGCTCGGATCGAACGGCAGCGGCGACGCGCGCGGTGTGAGCATCGACGCGGCGGGCGGCACGGTCACGATCGGCGGCAACCTGTTCGCCAACCTGGTCTCTCATGGCTTCAAAGCCCCTCAAGTCGGGCTGGCGATCGATGTTGCCGTGACCGGCGGCGGCAAGCTGTCGGTCGCCGGAACGTCGGTCCTCACGGCATCGGCAGTCGCGGAGGAAGGCCAGGGGCAAGGCGGGACTATCAATGTCCTGGTCGACACCGGCGGCCAGATTTCATCGGGCGCGCTCACGCTTGACACGTCGGGCCGCGGCAACGCCGGTACCGGTGGCGCGGGCGGTTCCGCCGCGATCCGCGTCAATGGGAGCGGTACACTCGTTGCGGGCGACGTGTTCATCACCGCCGACGGAATTTCAAACTTTGGCTCCACCCGCCAAATCGGGCAGGGCGGAAGCACGACCTTCGCGCTCGGTACCGGCAGCTCCGCGAACCTGAGTTCGCTGTCGCTTTCAGCGGTGGGGCGAGGTCCGGGTCAAGGCAAAGGCGGCACCGCCGCGCTGACCATTGACGCGGGCGCGTTCGGGCTGACCCTTGCCAATGGGGCCGGCCTCGACGCGAGCGGATATGGTCAAGCGGCCGCTGGCGCGGTCGGCGGTGATGGTATCGGCGGCACCGCCAGGGCAACGGTCGCGGGCGGGTTCCTGACGCTTGCGAGCTCGAACCCGCTGACCCTGACTGCATCGGGCGCCGGTGGCGGCGGCTCGACCAGCAATGCAACCGATGGCACGCCCGGGTTTGACGGAGGCGCGGGCAAAGGCGGCACCGCCAGTTTTGCGCTGACCGGCGGAGCGGCAACACTGCCCGGCGTCGCGGCCGTCGCCGCCGGCAATGGCGGCAGCGGCGGCGGCGGGTCGTTCAACGGATCCGGGGTCGGCGGAGCCGGCGGCGCAGGTGGCTTGGGGCGCGGCGGCACCGCCACGGTCGCGGTTGGTGGCAGCACGACGGTTCTGGCTGTGGCTGACAGCGGCCTTCTGGTCGACGCGAGCGGTTTTGGCGGCCGAGGTGGGAACGGTGGTCGCCAACTAGGCTCTCCGCCCGATACGCAAGGCGCGGCGGGCGGCGCGGGTGGAGCGGGCGGTGGCGGATCGGCCAGCGTCCTCGTCAATCTCGGCGGGAAAATCCTTGGACAACAAGTCGGCGGTCCGATCAGCGTCACTGCCAGCGGGACCGCGGCGGCGGGGACGTCGGGCGGTTATGGCACCGTCGCGAGTGGCGCCGCGGGTGCGGGCGGTCTGTTTGCCACGGGCGGCACGGCCCTACTAACCATCGATGGCGGCACGATCGACAATGGCGTTGGCGCGCTGTTGATCGACGCTGGTGCAGCAACCGCCGGGGGCGTGGGAACTGGCGGGTCGGCGGCGGTGGCATTGACCAACGGCGCGGCTTTGCGGGTGTCGACGGTGACGCTCACCGCGCGCGCCACAGGTAGGGTCCTAACATCCGTCACCGGCGGATCCGCCACGATCCGGCTCGACGGCAGCGGCTTGACGGCCGCCGAGGTCGTGGTCGACGCGGGGAGCACGTCCTTCGGACCGCCGACCAGCTCACCCGCCGTCTTCACTGGGGGCACGGCGGCGCTCGATATGGGCGCGTCGGGGTCAGTCAACGTCAATTCGCTGAACTTTGCCGCTAACGCCGATGCGGGCGAAGTCACGGTCAGCCCCGGTCAGATCGCGCCGTCGGCGGTGGGCGGCACGGCGCGGCTGACGATGGCCCCGGGTAATGCGACGGTGACGACGGCCGCTCTCACCCTGTCGGCGAACGCGCGCGGCGGCAATGCCGTGTCGGGACGCGGCGGAACGGGCGTCGCCGGTGCCGCGACCGGCGGCAGCGCAACCGTGATGGTCGGCGGCGGGAGCCTAACGAACAGCGGCAACAGCCTTACGACGCTCTACGCCGTCGCAACCGGCGGCACCGGATTCCAACCCAATAATGCGGGAGAAAACGGCGAGGCGGGTGTGGCCGGCGGCACGGCCACCGGCGGGACGACTGCGTTCAACGTCGGTGGCGCGGGTCAGGTGACATTGGCGGCCCTTAACCTCGCTTCCGACGCCATCGCCGGAGCAGGCGGCGCGGGCAGCTTCAGCCTTAACGGAACTGCCGGCGCGGGAGGCGCGGGCGGCAACGCCGTTGCCGGAACGGCGCGCGTGTCGGTCACCAACGGCGCCAAACTGGCGCTGGTCGGGCAGCCCGCCGAAGGTCTGCCCCCGCCTGTCGCATCGGCGATTGCGGTGGCCGGAACGGGTGGCGACGGCGGCAGCATTGGGGTTCCCGAATCGTCACCGCCGTTTACCCAAGGGGTCGGCGGCGCCGGTGGTGCAGGTGGTACGGCAAAGGGCGGGGTGGCGTCGGTCGTCGTCGATAGCAACGGCGCGCTGTCGACCATGACGGACCTTCTCCTTGTCGCCCACAGCACCAGCGGTGCCGGGGGCATCGGCGGGCGAGGCAATCAGGACAACGCGGTCAATGACCCCAGTCCCGGCGCCGATGCCGTCGGCGGGGCATTCGCCCAAGGCGGCACGGCGACGGTAACGGTCGCCAACGGGGCGATGCTGACGGGCGGCCAATCGATTAGTGTCGAAAGCCGCAGTACGGGCTTCGGAGCTTCGTCGCTCGGCGGCAACGTCGGTGTCATCATCTTGGGCGGCGGGGTCGCGGTTCGTGACGTCACCCTCGCTGCCGACGCGAGCGCGCAAACCGGCGGCACGGCGACGGGTGGGTCGGCGATCCTGACCCTGAACAGCGGCCCGGCGATGCTGCCAGGTTCGTTGACCGCCAATGACGTTTCGGCAAGCGCCACGGCCGGCGATATTTTCTCGTCGGCGGTCTACACCCCAACGTCGAGCGCGACTGGAGGCCTGGCGGCGTTTGACCTTGGCAGCGCGGGAAAAGCCAACATCAACCGCCTGCGCCTGACGGCGGGGGGCGACGCCGGTTTCGGTCCAGCCGGGGCAACCGGGCAGGGCGGCACGGCGCGGCTGACGCTCGCGACCGGCACTGCCGTCCTTGGCGTAAGCACGTCGATCGGGCTGAGTGCGACCGGCGCGGGCGGCGGTGGTGGCACTACCGGAGCCGCCGGAGCGGGTCGCGGCGGCACCGCGGTCGCGACCATTTCGGGGGGAACGCTGACCCTCGCCAGCGGCGGGCTCGCGGCGACGCTCTCAACTGACGCCATTGGTGGCACGAGTGCGCTCGCGACATCGTTCGTCGACGGTGGAACGGCGTTTGGCGGCACGTCGCGGTTCGATGTCAGCGGCGCAGCGAATGTCTCGCTGCCCAACTTGACGCTTACCGCCATCGCCACCGGCGGCGATGGCGCGGTGGGCGTTGTCCGGCCCGCCAATGTCGCGGCGATCGGCGGCACGGGCGGAACGGCAACCGCCGGGACAGCAGCGTTCAACGCTGGCGGGACGGCGGTGGTGAATATCGACGCCGCGCTGACCCTGACCGCGACCGCGACGGGTGGACGTGGTGGCCGCGGTGCCGACGGCGTGATCGGCGCTGCGGGCATGCCTGGCATCGCTGCGGTTACTGGCGGCAGCGTGCCGCTGGCGGGTGGCTCCGGCGGTGCGGGCGGCAACGGCAGCAGTGGCGGTGTCGGCGGCGCGGCGATTGGCGGCCAGACGGTACTGATGACGAATAGCGCTCCCGGCGTTGGCAACCGGCTGACCGTTGGCGGGGTGGCCCTTGCGTCGATCGCGACGGCGGGTGGCGGCGGTGACGGCGGCATGGGTGGCGCTGGCGGGGTCGGCGGACCGGGCGGAGCCGGAGTCAATGGCGGCGCTGATGGTGCCACCGGTGCGTCGGGGGCCGCTGGCGGTGGCGGACTTGGCGGGCAGGGCGGCACTGTCACCGGCGGGTCGACGATGGTTGCTCTTGCCAACGGCACTTTCATAAGCGGCGGGACGTCGCTCGATGCGACAGTCGTGGCGACCATCGGTGGTGCCGGTGGGGCTGATGGTAATGGTAGTGCATCGGGCCTCTTTGCCGCGCCCGGCGCACTCTTCGGCGGCCCCGGCGCTCGTTTGACGATGTCGGGCGTGCAGGCGGCGGCTCTCGGGGCGCAGGCGTCAATCGCCGCCTATGGACCGGTAGTAATTTCGAGCGGGGCGAGCGACCGCGGCTTTACGGCGGGGTCGCTTGCGGCGAGATCGGCGACCAGCATCGTCTCGAACGCACCACTCGCCGTCACGTCGGCCACCTTTACCGGCAACAACATCTTCGGCGTCAACGTGCCGGTGTCGATCGGCGGGGCTATCGTCGCCGGAACCGTCGCGATCCAGACCAGCGGCGCCGTCGCGATCGACGCCCCGGTCACCGCGATATCGCTTGTCGCGCAGTCGGGTTCGTCGATCGAATCGAGCGCAACCCTCGCGACCGACACGCTCAACCTGACGACGCTCGGGACGAGTGCACCGATCACGCTGACCGGAACCACGGTGGCGCGCACGGCGACGATCAGCGCACCAGGCGCGGTCCGCATCGACGGTTCGTTGACCGGCGCTGCGGGCAGCAATTTCCAGATTTATTCGTCGACGAGCATCGCGGCGACCAAGGCGCTGTCGGCCGATTTTCTGTCGCTGACGGGTTACGGCGCGGGCGCGACCATCGCGCTGACGGGGCCGACAACGGCGGCGATCAAGGCCGGTATTTCAACGCCGGGTGCGGTGACGTTGGGAGGTCCTTTAACGGCGGGCACTCTCATCGCCGATTCGAACACGAGCATCACCGCGACCGGCGCACTGATCGTGACCGGCGACGCCACCCTGTCCGGCAACGCCGGTACGGGCGCGAGCGTCACGATTGCGGCTCCCGGCTATCTCCAGGCGGGCGGCAATGTCGATATTTCCGCGTCGGGGGCGGTGTCGGTCGGCGGCAATGTTTCTGGCGCGGCGCTCAAGCTCCGGTCGGATACGAGTGTCGCTGCCACATCGCGGCTTATCGGGAACTCGCTGACGATCAATCAGACTGCGCCGGGTGCAACGATCGCGCTGACGGGGTCATCGCTGATCGCCGGGGCGACCCTGTTGACCACGCCGGGGTCGATCACGCTCGGTGGCGTCCAGCAGTCCGCCAGTCTCGCCGCGACGTCGCCGACCGGCATCGTCGTCACCGGCGCGGTGACGGCGGCGAGCGGCGCGACGACCCTGACGGGTGCCGGTGGTACGATGGCGGGGGTGACCGTCACCCCGAGCGGGTCGTTGACCGGACAGGCGATCACCGTCGTCGCCCCCGGAGCGATCAAGGTCGACGGCGGCATTGCTGGAACGACCGTCGCGCTGTCGTCGGACACCGCCATGACCGCCAGCGGCCTGCTTTCCGCTGCGACGCTAGCGGTGACCGGGACTGCACCCAATGCCACGATCGCGCTGACCGGCATCGCCACTGTGTCGAGCGCAATGACGGTCACCGCCCCCGGTGCCGTCCAGCTCGCGGGCCAGTTCCTCGGTGGCGGATCGCTGACCGCGTCGTCGGCGACGAGCCTAAACGTCGCCTATGCTCAGCTCAATGCCAGCGTACTGACGCTGACTGCGACAGCCCCTTCCACGACGCTTCGCCTCGGCGGGACGTCGTCAGTCGTTGGCGCGATCAAATTAACGGCCGCTACCTTGGTGACGATCGACGGTGTCCAGCGGGCGGGAATGTTCACTGCCGCTTCTGACACCGGGATCGCCGTGACGGGCGCGGTCAATGCGTCTGACATCGTGCTGACGGGCAATGCGAACACGAACGCAACGGTCGATGTGGCGGCAACGGGACGTATCGCGGGCACGACCCGCGCGACGATCAC
Source organism: Sphingomonadaceae bacterium (assembly GCA_043742745.1). Lineage (GTDB taxonomy): Bacteria > Pseudomonadota > Alphaproteobacteria > Sphingomonadales > Sphingomonadaceae > Polymorphobacter_B. Next base: position 5,918 of record JAYTXW010000227.1, on the reverse strand, counting down.
TGCGCCGGGGGCTGTCACGCTCGCCGGCGCGGTCACCGCGCCGACGCTGGCCGTCACTTCGGGCACGAGCATCGCGTCGAGCGGCGTGCTGGGCGGCAATGCAGTCACGCTGACCGGGGCCGGCCCGGTGTCGACGATCACGCTGACCGGGACGTTGAATGATACCGGCACCGCGGCAATTAACGCGCCCGGGACGGTGGCGCTATCGGGGATGTTCACCGGCGGTGGGGCGCTGACCGCGTCGTCGAACACCCGCGTCACGCTCGGCTTCGGCCAGTTGGCGGCAAGCGCACTGACCTTGACCGCGACGTCTCCCGGCGGCGTCGTGGCACTCGGCGGTAATACGACGGTGAGCGGCGCGACGCGCATCAATACGCCGGGAGCGCTCACGGTTAGCGGCGTTCAGCAGGCGGGAACATTTACCGCCGAATCGGCCAATGCGATTTCTGTCACCGGGTCAGTCGCTGCGACCGACATTATTTTGACCGGTACGCCGGGGACGGCGGCAACCGTCGGCGTCCTTGCCACGGGGTCGCTGGCCGGATCGAACAGCGTCGGAATCGCGGCCCCCAGCGCAGTGACGTTTGCTGGAACCGTGACGGCACCATCGGTATCGGTGGCGTCGGCGGCGGGAATTGTCGCGAGCGGGACGCTCGGCGCGACGACGCTGGCGCTGAGCGGGACGAGTCCGGGAGCGACGATCAGCCTGGCCGGCGTATCGACGGTGGCCGGGGCGACGACGCTGTCGGCACCGGGGGCGATAAACATCGCCGGGACGCACACAGCGGGTAACTTCAGCGCGGCATCCGACCGGACCATCGGTGTCACAGGCTCCGTCGCGGCGACCGACGTCGTGCTGACCGGAAATCCGTCGTCGGGCGGCAGTGTCAGCATCGCCCCGAGCGGCGTCGTCACGGCGGTCAACACCGCGACGATCACCGCCCCCGGCACCGTCCAGCTCGACGGCGCGGTGACGGCGCGAACGCTGACCGTCGCGTCCGGCTTTGGCGTCGCGGGCGCGGGTGCTCTGCGCGCGACGACGCTCGGGATCGTGGGCACGAATAGTGCGGCGGTGTTGCTGAACGGCAGTCAGGTCGTCACGGGTGCGGCGACGATCCAGACGCCCGGCCAAGTCGCCTTGACCGGGGCGTTCACCGGCGGCGGATCGCTCGACGTGTCGTCGGCCAATAGCGTCACGGTCAACGATACGATGCTCAACGCACGGGCGCTGACGCTGACCGCGACCGCTCCCGGGACGACCGTCAACCTTGGCGGCGTGTCGACCGTTACCGGCGCGACGCGGCTGACCTCGCCGCAGTCCGTCACGGTCAGCGGCAGTCATACTGCGGGGACGTTCACGACGGTTGCCGGACTGTCGACGGTCGTGCGCGGCGCGATCGCGGCGGGCGATGTCGTACTGTCGGGCGGGACGGGGACGTCAGCCGTCGTTATCGCTCCAGGCGCGCCGGTGACGGCGTTGAACAGCGTCACGATCGCCGCCGCCGGTAACCTCGACCTTGGCGGGGCGATCACGGCACCGACCATTTCGCTGACGTCGGGGTCGGTCGTCGGGACACGATCGACCGGGTTGTTGACCGCGACGAACCTGACCGCGACGGGCACCGCGCCGAACGCGCCGATCACGCTGCTCGGCGGGATGAACGTCAGCGGCACGGCGGCGCTGGCAACACCGGGCATCGTGACGGTCGGGATCGTGGGTAACCCGAACACCCGCCCGGTCACCGCTCGCACACTGACAATTTCTGGCGCATCGGCGGTCGAACTCGCCGCACCGATCACCGCGACCGATGTCGCCATTACCGGCGTCGACGGCGTCACCAGCGTCACCGTCGATGCGCCGGTCCACGTCGCCAATTCGTTCGGCGTCGCCCATGCGGCGAGCTTCACCAACAATGCGCTGATCGATCCCGCCGATATCACGATCGACGTTAGCGGCCTGATCACGGTCAACGGCCTGCTTCAGGCCGACCGTGTCACGCTCGATTCAGGCGATATTGCGATCCTGTCGGGCGGCGTCCAGGCGACCAGCCTCGCCGAATTCCTGACGTCGGCGGTGAAGACGAGCGCAGCGACGGTCGGCGGGACAGGGGATAATACGGGCTACACCCTCGACGCGGGCGAGCTGTCACGGGTGGCCGCGAACCGCATCGTCGTATCGACCGGACCGCTGGCGAGTAACCATTCGTCGAGCGGCGGCGGCACCAATCGTCCGCTCGACCTCGCGGTCCAGACGCTGTCGCTCGTCGGGTCGAGCGGGGCCAACGCCAACTTGAACGGCGGGCCCAATGCGGCCCTCGCGCTGGCGGCGTCGGGGGCGCTCAATGTCGGCGGGCGCGTCAGCCTGACGTCGGCGGGCACGACCGACGCTGTTGTTCTGGCGACGGCAGGTCCGGTCAGCGTCGTCACCCCAAGCGGCGGCGCTGCCATCACCGATGCGAATGGCGCGGCGACCGGCGAACTTTATGCCTATGGGTCGCAGTTCGTAGCGGCATCGCGCGCCACCGCGACCAAGCTCGCCACCACCCCGGCCTTTGCCGACAAGGCGGCGTTGCTGCGGATCAACGACGGCCCCGTCGCGCCCGCCGGTTATCTGATCGCCGGGCGGATCGAGGTGCGGACGACGTCGGGCTTCTATGCGCAGAACAGCGGGACCGCTGCGACCTTTGCCGGGTTGACCACCGGCGACGGCGGGCTTGGGATCCGGGCGGGGGCAATCGCCGACGGCGCCGTGATCGGGGCGGGCGGGCTGGCGTCGCTGGGGACGGTCGACGGCCTCGACACGTATCTCGGGCAATCGAAAGGGACAGACGTCATCGGGTACGGGCGGCAGATCACGTCGAAGGGGACGATCGTCACGAACGACGCCTTTGCCAAGATTGTCCGGACGACCACGAACGATGTCACCCCGCAATCGACGGTCAACGATTGTCCCGTTCCCGGCATCTTCTGCGGACCGAACGGCGGAGCGTATCAGGGCGCGCCCGTCGTCGGCCAAGGTTCAGCGACCTTCGCGCGGTCGGGATCGACCAACGGCGACGGCGTCGACGTCATCACCATCGGCGCGAGCGGCGGGATCGTCATCACCTGGACGCCGTTTGACACGGCGGGGACAGGTCCCGTCGATTTCCTGCCCAAGGGTAACAGCGCGACCTTCATCGGCGCGACCGGCGTGGGAAGCTATACCGTTATCAACCGCGTCCTGCCGACCGATGCGACGCGCGCCGTCGTCTTCAACGGCACGACAATATCGCGGCTGACGGGGACGAACGGCCTCGCGACGCCGGGGGGGACGGTCGTGTTCTTCGCGCCCGGCGGCATCGTCGTCGGACCGACGGGGGTGTTCGATGTCGGCTCGCTCGTGCTGACGACCGCCGACCCGCAGATGCTTGGCGGCGGTTTCCGCTTCAACAGTGCGCCTGGGTCGACGGCGGGCGTCACCATCGCGCCGGGGGCGTCGATCACCGCGTCGACCGTCGGCGGCTTCGTCGATCTGGTCGCCCCGCGCGTGCGGCAGAACGGGACGGTCACGGTCAACGGCGATGCGGTCTATGTCGCCGCCGAACAGGCCGACGTGACCGCCAACGCCGATGGGTCGACCGTGGTCGTCCTGTCGCGCGGCGCGCAAGTCGGCAGCGATCCGCTGCTTCTCGAGCACACCGGGGTGACGACGGGATCGTCCGCCGCGCCCGCCGGAGCCAACATCGTCCTCGCCGCAATCGGTCGGAACGCCCCGGCGCTGGTTCAGGTCGGCGGCACGCTCGGCTATGCCGGGGGTAGCGGCACCGTCACGATCGCGGCGGGCAATCCGGTCGGTGTCGTCGGGTTGACCGCGAGCGGCGTCGCCACGCCGACCGATCTGCGGCTCGCGAGCGGGTCGGCGACATCGGCGCTCGTCGCGCAGGCGAGCCGCAATCTGACCGTGACGGCGCCAGTACCGGCGTCGGCTCGTTTCGGTGGCCCCGTGTCGCTCGCGTTCGGCGGCGATCTCGCGATTATCGGCGCGTTGACGGCGCCGTCGCTGACCGCGACGGGCACCGGCACGGCGTCGGCAATTTCGATCACCGCGCCGGTGACGGCGCCGGTCACGAGCCTGACGACAACGGGGGCGATCACCCTTGCCGCGCCGATCACGGCGGTGACGAGCCTGACCGTGTCGACGCCGCGCCTGCTGACGATCACGAGCGCGGTCGACCCTGCGACGATCAGCTTCACCGTCGGCGATATCGCGATCAGCCCGACGGGGCGCGTCGGCGACGCCAATACCCAGCTTATCACGATCCAGACCGATGGTGCCCTGGCGAGCAGCGCGACGCTCGGCGGGCTTGCTGGGGCCGGGGGCTTTGACCTCGACGCAAGCGAATATGGTCGCCTGCAGGCCAACCGGATCCTTATTTCGACCGGGCTGGGAACGACGACGCACCCGCTCGACCTGCATATCGGGCCGCTGACGGTCGCGGGATCGGCGGCGACGGGCAATCTCAACCCCGACGGCGTGACCCCGCCAGCGGCGACGTTTGCGTCGTCGGCCAATCTGTATGTCGACGGGCCGCTCGCCCTTGCCAACGCGGGGGCGACCGATACGCTCGGGTTGCTTGCCGCCGGTCGGGTCATCGTGACCTTGCCGATCGGGAGCATCGGCGTGACGACGCCTGACGGCGCGCTCGGCGGGCGTCTGTATCTACTGGGCGGCGACATCATCGCCGGTTCGACAGCGACGCAGGCGACGGTCGCGGCGGCATCGACGTTTGACGGGCGGCGATCGGCGCTCGGGCTGAACGACGGTGCCGTCAATGACGGCGGCTATATCCGCGCGGCGAGCGTCGATGTCCGCGCTGCAACGAGTTTCCGCACCCAGAACAGCGGCAGCAACGGTCTTTATGCTGGCATCGCGGTCGGCACCGGCGGGCTCGGTTTCCGCCAGGGCGTTCTTGCGGCGGGGAACGGTCTCGACCTGACCAACGCGACCGCTGTCGACGCGGCGTTGCGGTCGACCGGGTCGGCGGAGGTCATCGCCTTTGGCCTGCAACGGGCGAAGGCCGGTGCGATCGTCAACGCCGCGTTCCTCCCGACGGTGCGCGTCGTCGCCACCGACGTCACCCTCCAGTCGGAAATTACCGGCTGCGTCGTCCGCGGCGGGACGTGTCGCGATCCGCGCGGCGACGGCACGGCGCTCGACCGCGCGGCGCAACTGGCGGGCGAGGTGGTGCGACCGGCGGAGGAGATCGTGCGGCGCGGCGTCGACGCCGCGGCCGACTCCGATTCGGCGATCGCCGCAGAGACGTTGACCTTCGCCGTGCCGCGCCTGGTCGACCTCAGCGCGGCCACGATCACCGGCGGCATCGGCGATCCAGCGACCGGGGCAGGCGACGAATCGATGTGGGATCCGCTAGGTCCAGACGGGCCTGATTTGGGACCGCAGCCCGGCGGCGCCGATGGTCGCGTTGGCAAGCGACCCGTCGTGCGCCCGGTCGTGCCGACCGGCGGGAGCGCGTCACGATGATGATCATCCGATCGGCCGGTTTCGCCGTAACGCTCGCCCTCGGCCTTGCCGGGGTCGGGGCGGCGGCAACGACTCCTCTCAGTGCGCTCGGCGGCTTCCAGATTGGGTCGGCAGCGGGGATCCAGTGCAGTGCACAAAGCCGCCCAAACGACACCGTCGCGATCGGCATGTTCGACCGCGCCTATGCTCTCAACTGCCGCGACGCCGTCGCCCCGCCGGGTAAACTTTACGTGCTGAAGACCGGCAGCAACCCGGTCGCCCGGCTTACCGCCGCACGGGCGCGCATTACGCGGTGCGGGACGGAGCACCCGGTCGATCTCGCGGGATTGTCCGGCGCGACCACGCTGTGCACGCTTGAAACCGGCGCAATCCCCTATGCGGTCTATACGGTGACGCG
>JAYTXW010000226.1:0-2957 GCA_043742745.1 Sphingomonadaceae bacterium | reverse complement strand
CCGCGCGATCAGCGGCAGCGGACCGACGTTCTCGCCGCGCTCCCGCTCCGCGCCGCCGATGGCCGGACGGTCGCGCTGGGCCAAGTGGCGCGGATCGGCATCGCCGCTGGCCAGCGCCAGATCACGCGCGAGAACCTTGCGCCGTTCATTCCGGTCACCGCCCGCCTCGAAAACCGCGACCTCGGCAGCGCGGTCAAGGCAGTGCAGGCAAAGGTGGCGGCGCTCAACCTGCCGCCTTCGGTCCGCATCGAATACGGCGGCCTGTACGAGCAACAGCAGAAATCGTTCACCGACCTCGCCAGCGTCTTTGCGGCGGCGCTGCTGCTTGCGGCGCTGCTGCTGACGTTCCTGTTCGAACGCTTGGTCTTCACTGTCGCCGTCATCGTCACCGTGTTGCTGTCGGCGTGCGCGGTCCTTGGCGGTCTGTGGCTGACAGGGATCGAGCTCGATATCTCGGCGCTGATGGGGCTAACGATGGTTGTCGGGATGCTGACCGAGCTGGCGATCTTCTTCCTCGCCGAGTTCGAAACCGGTGCGGCGATCACTATTCCCGCGCTCCTTGCCGCCGGTCGCGCCCGCCTTCGCCCGATCGTGATGTCGGCGCTGATCGTGATCCTGACGTTGTTGCCACTGGCGCTTGGGCTTGGCCGCGGTTCGGGGCTGCAAAAGCCGCTGGCGACCGCGATCATCTTTGGGCTTGGCGTCGGCGCGGTACTGATCGTCATGCTGCTGCCCGCGCTGCTGCTGGTTCTGGGCAAGCGCAGCAACGTCCGAAAACCGCCAGACGATGAGATCCAACCGGCCTAGGGTCGTGGCATGACGATCCCCGACCATGCCACCTGCTACGCCGCGATCACCGTCCGCGACCCTGCCGCCGATGGGCGCTTTTTCGTCTGCGTCCGGACGACCGGCATCTTCTGCCGCCCGGTCTGCCCAGCGCGGACGCCGTATGCGAAGAACGTCACCTTCGTCGCAACGGCGGCAGAGGCCGTTGCCGCCGGATACCGTGCGTGCAAACGCTGCCGTCCCGACGCCGCACCGGGAAGCGCGGCGTGGGCCGGAACGGCGGCGAGCGTCCGTCGCGCCCTCGACCTCATCGACGCCGGGGGGCTCGATGAATCGACGGTCGATGCGTTGGGTAACCGCCTCGGCCTCGGCGAGCGCCAGGTGCGGCGGCTGTTCGGCAAACATCTCGGCGCGCCGCCTGTCGCCGTGGCCCAGGCCAAGCGCCTCGCCGCCGCCAACGTCCTGATCGACGCCGGGGGGCTGCCACTTGCCGACGTCGCGCTCGCCAGCGGCTTCGGCAGCGTCCGCCGGTTCAACGAACTCTACCGCGCCGTCCACGGCGAAACCCCCGCCACCAGACGCGCCCGCGTCAGCAAGGGAACGACGATGCATTTGACCTTGTCACGCTACACCGCCCCGGAAGCCGACCTGCTCATCGTCACCGACGGCAACACCCTTCGCGCGCTCGACTTCGCCGATTATGAGGGGCGGATGCACACGCTGCTCACCCGCCACTACGGAAGTGTGACGCTGACCGACGGCCCGGTGCCGCCCGACATCGCTGCCGCCCTCGACGCCTATTTTGCCGGCGACCTGACCGCGCTCGACGCCATCCCCGTCGCCACCGGCGGCAGCGACTTTCAACGATCGGTGTGGGCGGCGCTACGGACGATCCCGGCGGGGACGACGACCGGCTATGGCGCGCTCGCGGCGAGCCTTGGCAAGCCCGGCGCAGCGCGCGCGGTGGGCCTCGCGAACGGCGCCAACCCCATCGGCATCGTCGTACCGTGCCACCGTGTCATCGGCGCGAACGGCAAGCTGACCGGCTACGCGGGGGGTGTGGGACGGAAGGAATGGTTGCTCCGCCACGAAGGGGCGATCTGATCCCTCTCCCGGTTATGCAAACTCGATAATCACCGCGTCGACCGCCAGCGATTCCCCCACCGCCGCGCGAACTTCCTTCACCGTCGCGCTCTTCTCGGCGCGGAGGATGTTCTCCATCTTCATTGCCTCGATCGTCGCGACCGCTTGGCCTGCCTCGACCTTGTCGCCGCGGGCAACCAACAGCGACACTAGCAACCCCGGCATCGGCGACAGGACGAAGCGCGACAGGTCGGGCGGGACCTTGGCGAGCATATGCCTGGCCAAGCGGGCCGCCGTTGGAGTGAGAACGCGGACATCGGCGGCGCGCCCGCCTGTGGTTAGTCGGTAGCCGACACTACGCTTGTCGACGGCGACGGCGACATCGACCGCCTCGTCGCTGCCGATCGCCTCGATCCGCGCGACGAAGAGCGGCTCGCCGACGCGCCACTCGGTCGTGACGCGAACTTCGCTCGCATCGCCCGCCGCACCGATCAGCAACTCGAACCCATCCCCCGTCGCCAGCACATCGACCGGGACGCGCGCGCCGTCGAGCTCGACGATCCACTCAGCCCCGAACACCGCGCCCTCGCCGCCGAGCTGACCGTCGATCATCTGCGCCCGCTCGACCTCGACGGCGTTCACAACGGCGGCGGCGGCAATCATCGCTGTCGTTCCGGCAGGCGAGACCGGCGCGCCGTGGAAGCCGTCGGGATATTCCTCGGCGATGAACGCCGTCGTCACTTCGTCGCCCGCCTGAAAGCGCGGATGCGCCATCACTGCGCCAAGAAAGTCGATGTTGTGGCCGATGCCGCGCACCAGATAGCGGTCGAGCGCTGCACTTTGCTTGGCAATGGCTTCGGCGCGGGTCTTGCCATGGGTGATCAGCTTGGCAATCATCGGGTCGTAGAAGCGGCTTATTTCGCTCCCCTCGACGACGCCGGTGTCGACGCGGACGTCGTGGGTTTCGGGTGGGCGATACGTCCGCAGTCGTCCGATGCTCGGCAGGAAGCCGCGATACGGGTCTTCGGCGTAGATGCGCGTTTCGATCGCATGGCCGTCGAGGCGGACGTCGGCTTGGGTGAAGCCTA
>JAYTXW010000225.1:0-7205 GCA_043742745.1 Sphingomonadaceae bacterium | reverse complement strand
TAATCAGGAGCCTCGCCCCTTCATCTGGCGAGCCGATCCGGACAAAATCATCGCCGCAGTCAGGCGCGGGCACCAAACGTTAGAATCAATACACTAGCGAAACCTCATCCGGGCAGCGGTCAACCACCAATGCTTCACTGTACTACACTATTCACGAATAAGTGCATGAAATCGTATAGTAGTTAAATCAATACACACAATATCTTAGCCGGCTATTCCACGCACGGAATGAGTTGCGCTCGAGATTAGATCACGTGGCATCGGTCTCCTCATCCTCCCGCGCACCCTCCCCCAACCCCAGCGCCTTCAGCTTCCTATGGAGCGCCGAGCGTTCCATGCCGATGAAGGTCGCGGTCTTCGAGATGTTGCCACTGAAGCGCCTGATCTGCGCGCGGAGGTATTCGCGTTCGAACGCCTCGCGGGCTTCGCGCAGGGGGGTGCCCATGATCGATTTGACCGCTTGGCCCGGGAGGAGTTTCGCCGGTTCGGTGGTGATTTCGGGCGGGAGCATATCAATGTCGATCCGCCCGATGCGCTCGGGTGGCGCGAGGATCAGCGTGCGCTCCACGACGTTGCGCAGCTGGCGGACATTGCCTGGCCAGTCGTAGCTTTGCAGCGCCGCGACGGCGTCGTCGCTGAGCGCCGGGGTCGAGACGCGTCTCTCGGCGGAATAGCGCGCGAGGAAGTACTGGACGAGCTCGGCCACATCCTCGCGGCGCTCGCTCAACGCGGGCAGGCGGACGGGAACGACGTTCAATCGGTAGAACAGGTCCTCGCGGAATTTTCCCGCCGTGATTTCGCCGGGCAGGTCTTTTGACGTTGCGCTGATGACGCGGACGTCGACCTTGACCCAACGCGATCCGCCGATGCGCTGAAATGTCTGCTCGGTCAGGACGCGCAGGATCTTGCCCTGTGTCGGCAACGGCATATCGGCGACCTCGTCGAGGAACAGCGTTCCGCCGTGCGCTTGTTCGAACAGCCCGGTGCGTGTCAGGTGGCCGCCATCCTCGCGCCCGAACAGTTCCTCCTCGACGCGCTCGGGGTCCATCCGCGCCGCGCTGACGACGACGAACGGCGATGTGGCGCGCGGTGACCACTGGTGGAGCAGGCGCGCGGCGATTTCCTTGCCCGACCCCGCCGCGCCGGTGATAAGGACGCGGCTGCCGGTTGCGGCGACGCGCTTGATCGTCGCGCGGACACCATTGATCAGCGTCGACGATCCGGTGAGTTCGGTATCGAAGCCAGCGCGCTCGCGCAGTTCCTCGTTCTCGCGCTTAAGGCGTTCGGTCTCGGTCGCGCGGGCGACAACGAGGAGGAGCTGCTCGGCCTGAAACGGCTTTTCGATGAAGTCGTACGCCCCGCGCTTGATCGCGCCGACGGCGGTCTCGATGTTGCCATGGCCCGAGATGATGATGACCGGCAGGGTCGGGTCACGGCGCTTGACCTCCTCGAGCAGTTCGATCCCGTCGAGGCGCGACCCCTGCAACCAGATGTCGAGAACCAGCAGCGACGGGCGGCGTTCGGCGAGCGCCGCCAGCGTCGTGTCGCTGTCGCGCGCGGTCCGCGTCGCATAGCCTTCGTCGTTCAGGATCGCGGCGATCAATTCGCGGATGTCGACTTCATCGTCGACGACGAGGATTTCGAGCGCCATGCTTATCCTGTCTTCTGCAGAGGTTCGTAGGCCGCGTCGGCGACAATCGCGGCGCGGTCAAAGCACAGCCGCGCGACGGTGCCGCCGCCCGGCGCGTCACCCAGATCGAGGGTGCCGCCATGTTCCTCGACGATTTTCTTGACAATCGCGAGGCCGAGGCCGGTGCCGCGCGCGCGGGTCGTCACGTACGGCTCGGTCAGCCGGTCGCGGTTTTCGGTCGGCAGGCCGATGCCGTTGTCGGTGATGCGGAGCGTCATGCTGTTGTCGTCGACGGCGATCGCAAGCGCGATGTGCCCGTCGCTGCCGCCCCTGCCCTCTGTCGCGTCGCGGTCGGTCCGCGCGGCGACGGCTTCGGTGGCGTTCTTGAGCAGATTGGTCAGCGCCTGCGCGATCTGCCGACGGTCGCACACGAGCAGCGGCGTCGTGTCGGCGACGTCGAGCGTAAAAGCAATCGCCGGGTTGGCGACCTCCTGCATGAACACCGCCTCGCGCGCGAGGTCGGCGATCGGTTCGGGGCCGAACACTGGCTTCGGCATTCGCGCGAACGACGAGAATTCGTCAACCATCCGCCGCAAGTCGCCGACCTGGCGGACGATCGTCCCGGTCAGGTTGGCAAACGTCGCCGGGTCGTCGACGACGTGGCGTCCGTATTTCTTCTGAAGTCGCTCGGCCGACAGCTGGATCGGCGTCAACGGGTTCTTGATTTCATGGGCGATCCGGCGGGCGACATCGGCCCACGCCGCCTGCCGCTGATCGGCGAGCTGTCCGGTAATATCGTCAAAGGTCAGGACATAGCTGCGCGCGCCGCTGCGTTCGGCGGCGATCGCGACGGCGAGCGTCTGGGTGTCGGCCCCGCGGACGATTTCGACCTGGGCGCTCGCGACGCCGCGCGCTGCCGCCTCGTCGAGCAATGCGGCGAGTTCAGGGACAGCGTCGGCGAGGCGGCGGCCGGCAAGCTTATCCTCGGTCGTCTGGAGGAGGACGGCGGCGGAGTGGTTGGCAAGCCGGATAAGCCCGGCGGCGTCGATCGACACAACGCCAGCCGACACGCCGGACAGCACGGCTTCCGTGAACTGCCGCCGGGCGTCGAGTTGGATATTGGCGGTGACGAGCGCGGTCTGCTGCGCCTTCAACTGCCCAGTCATCCGGTTGAAGGCGCGACCAAGGGTGCCGATCTCGTCAGGAGCGCCCTTGACGGCGACCTGCGCGTCGAGGTCGCCCGCCCCAACCCGAGCGGCAGCGTCGGCAAGGCGCGCAATCGGCTTGACGAGCGCATTCGCCAGCCACAGGGCAAAGCCGACGGCGGCGGCGAGGATAAGCAGCGAGACGATGACCAGCAGCGCATTGAACCGCAGCTGTACCCCGCGACTGCGCGCGAGGAGCGAGCGATAGTCCGCCAGCGCCTTCTTCGTTCCGGTGACCTGCGCCAGCACGCGCGGGTCGACCGACGAACTGACGTAAAGATAATGGTCGGTATCGATGCGAACGACGGCCTCGATCCGGTCGGCGGCCTGGGCGATCAGGCGAACCTCGCCCGCGCGGGCGTGAGCAATGTCCTGCGGCTGGAGGCGTACGGCGTACGGCTTACCGATAAAGGCGATGGCGAGGTCTTTGTACGTCGTCCCCGTCGGCGTAAACACCGTCCCCGCATCGAGATGCCGCCCCTGTAACTGGTAAATGAGGCCCTCGCCGAAGTCGCGCGACCCATAGCCGAACTTACGTCCGTACCGCCCCATATCCGCCGCCATCGTCGGCACATCGGCGACCATCCGCGCGCTTTGTTGTTCGACGTAAGAATTGGCGATTTTGTCGGCGTTTTCGAACACCGCCTTCGCCTTGTCGCTGAACCAGAATTGGACACCGTACTGAAACAAAAGCGAAGCGAAGACGACGACTAGCAATGTCGGCACTGCCGCCACCGTCGCGAACAGCGCCACCAGCCGGACGTGAAGCCGCGCGCCCGCCGTACCCCGCTTCCGCGCCGTCAGCAACAACGTAATCCGCCGCGCGATGAGAATGATAAGTGCCATCAACGGCAATAGGTTGGCGACGAGGATGAGCGTCACCAGCGGCGGCGAATAGCCCGCCGCCGGCGCGTGCCTCCCGGTCAGGACCGCATAGCTCGACACGCTGAGGACGACGATCAGGGCAGCGATGGCGAGTTCGACGCGCGGATAAACATCGACCCGCGCCACCCAGCGGTTGAATCGCCGACGCAACGACCGCCAACGCCGGGACTGGGGATGACGCGCAATTTCCATTCCGATCACGCCTACGCGCTTTGCGTGGCAAAAGGAACACACTCGTGGCCGCAACGCGACGGAGTGTACGGTCGTCGCGATCGCCTATCGGCTGACCTCGACGCCGCGCTCGAGTAGCTTCTTCCGCAGCGTGTTGCGGTTGATCCCGAGCAGGCGCGCGGCGCGGATCTGGTTGCCACCTGTCGCCGCGAGGCTCAGCTGGAGCAAGGGGCGCTCGATGTCGGCGAGTACCCGGTCGTACCACCCATCAGGGGGCAGGCCATCGCCGAAGCCGCCGAGATACGCCGCAAGATGCCCCGAAACTGCCCCGCTCAAATCGGTCGCGGCGGCGACGGGCGCAGGCGTCGCGGCAAATCGGTCGAGCCCAGCGCGCACCGCGTCGCCGTCGATCGTGTCGCCGCGGGTCAGCGCCGCCAACCGCCGCATGAGGTTTTCCAGCTCGCGGACATTACCCGGCCAGCCGTGGCCGATGATCGCGTCGGCGGCGCTTTGGTCGAGCACCTTGCGCGGCAACCCCTCGGCGGCGGCGCGGTCGAGGAAATGTCGTGCCAGTGCCGGAATATCGTCGGTGCGCGCACGCAGCGGCGGCAGGCGTAGCGGTACGACGTTTAGCCGGTAAAACAGGTCCTCACGGAAACGCCCGATTTCGATCAGCTGGCGCAGGTCTTGGTTGGTTGCAGCGATGATCCTGACATCGGCACGCTGGACCCGCGCGCCCCCGACGGCGCTGAATTCGCCCGATTGCAGCACGCGGAGCAGCCGGGTCTGCGCGTCGAGGGGCATATCGCCAATCTCGTCGAGGAACAGCGTTCCGCCCTCGGCCTGTTCGAACCGCCCCGACGCCCGCGCGGCTGCGCCGGTGAAGGCACCGCGCTCGTGGCCGAATAGTTCCGACTCGATCAACTCGCGCGGGATTGCCGCCATATTGACCGCGACGAATGGCGCGGCGCGGCGTACCCCGAGGTCGTGGACCGCGCGCGCAACGAGTTCCTTGCCCGTCCCCGATTCCCCGAGGATCATCACCGTCAGCGTCGTCGGCACGACCCGCGCAATCGTGCGGAACACGTCCTGCATCGCCGCCGAGCGCCCGATCAGCGGCAGGTCGTCGCCAAGGACCGGCTTCGCCACATCGGTTATCGTCGTGCTTGCATCGACCGCGCTGGCGACGGCGCGGACGAGCTCGTCGAGGTCGAACGGCTTGGGCAGATAATCAAACGCCCCCGCCTCGGTCGCGCGCACGGCCGTCGACAGCGTATTCTGCGCGCTGACGACGATGACCTTGAGCCCCGGCCGCCGCGCGAGCAGCCCCGGCAATCCGTCCAGCCCGTTGCCGTCGGGGAACATGACGTCGCTAATGACGACATCGCCGACGCCGTCGTCGATTAGCCGCGCGAGCCCCGCCGCCGTCTCGGTCGCGCGGACGGCGTACCCGGCGCGGGTCAGCGCGCGGCGGACGACGGTACGGATCGCGGCGTCATCGTCGGCGACGATGATCGTCGGCGCGCTCGTACTGAGTTCAGCGTCGCTCATGCGGTCGGCAACAGGACACGAAGAACGGTGCGCGGTGGATCGACGGCGCGTTCGCACTCGACGACGCCGCCATGGTCGCCGACGATCTTGGCAACAAGAGCAAGCCCGAGCCCGCCGCCGCTGCGCTTCGACGACACGAAGGGCTCAAACATATGGCGCGCGACGTCGCCCGGCCCCGCCCCGGTATCGATGACGCACACTTCAAGCGGGAGCGCGACCGACCGCGCCGACCGTTCGGCGGCGACGCGGAAGCCGTGGCGGTAGGCGGTCGTCAGTGTGATTTCGCCGCCGCTATCGCCAGCTGCCGCGATCGCCTCGGCGGCATTCTTGACGAGGTTGAGGAAGACCTGAACGAGCGCGTCGTGGTTGCCCGCGACCAGAGGCAGCGATGGGTCATAGCGTTCGCGGATTGCGATGCCGCGCGCAAAACCGCTCGCCGCAATCTGCCGGACGTGGCCGAGGACGGCGTGGATATTTTCCGGGCGTTTGGGCACCGGGCGCGTGTCGGTGAAGCCTTCCATCCGGTCGATCAGCGCGACGACGCGGTCGACCTCGGTGCGGATCAACGCGGTCAGCTCACGCCCTTCGGCATCGGTCGTGTCGGCGAGCAGCTGCGCCGCACCGCGGATTCCCGACAACGGGTTTTTGATCTCGTGCGCGAGCATCGCCGCGATACCGATCGCCGAGCGCGCCGCATTCTGGTTGCCGCGCTGGCGGTCGACAATCGCCGGAACTGCGCGCGCCTGCAGGCTGACCATCGTCCACCCGGGCGCATCGGACAGCGAGGTAACGAACACGTCGGCGCGCACGGTCTTGCCGCCCGCCAACGTGATCTTGCTGTCATACGCGACCAGGTCGCCGCCACGTTCCCGCGCGCCGTTAATCAAGGCGGCAAGCGCCGATTCCGCCCCCACCGCTGCATTGAGGCCACGCTCGCGTAGGGCCACCTGACTCGTGTTGAAAAACGCCTCGGCAGCGGCGTTGACCAAAGCGATACCGCCGTCGGCATCTACGACGACGACCGGGATGGGCAGCGCCGCAACGAGATCGAGCGGCGGCAAAACCGCGATCTTCGCGCGCGCCCGCCGCCGCAGTGGAAAGACGCTCATATCAGCGGGTCACGCCGCCAGCCGCGCCGGAGCGGCGTCGGCCAGCAGCGGCGTGTAGAAGCCGTCGAGCATTGCGAGTACCCGCGCCGGGTCGGCTTCCTGATTGACGGCGTTGCGAAACTCGGCCGACCCGGTCAGCCCGCGCGTGTACCAGCCGAGATGCTTGCGCATCAGGTTGACCCCAATGACGCTGTCATAGTGATCGAGCATCGCCGCATAATGTGCCGTAATTACGTCATACTGTTCGGCGAGACCCGGCTCGTCCCGGCGCTGGCCCGTTCGCAGATAATCGAGTACCTGCGCGAGTAGCCACGGCCTGCCATAGGCCCCGCGTCCGATCATCACCGCGTCGGCCCCGCTCGCGGCAAGCGCGGTATCGACGTCATCGAACGAGCAGATATCGCCGTTGACGACGACCGGAACCCGCACGACTTCTTTGACCCGGGCAACGAACCCCCAGTCGGCGTCGCCCTTGTACAACTGGCACCGTGTCCGTCCGTGGACGGCGATCAGCGCGACCCCCAAGTCCTCGGCGATCCGTGCGAGTTCGGGAGCGTTCAGGCTGGCATGGTCCCATCCCATCCGCATTTTCAGCGTTACTGGCACGTCGACCGCCGCCACCGTCGCCGCGATCAACGCGGTCGCCAGCGGCAG
>JAYTXW010000224.1:0-3658 GCA_043742745.1 Sphingomonadaceae bacterium | reverse complement strand
CTTGTCGAGTTTCACCTTGGCGATGGCATCGCTGTAGATGTAGCGCCGGAAACGCTCACCGGCTTCCGGTCGGCTTTCGGCATAGGCGCGGCAAGCATCGGCCACCGTTTCAACCTTCGACCGAACCTGCCCGCCCGCTTCGACTAGTTCGGCCAAGGTCTCGGCCTCTTTCTTCGCAGCGGCAAACATCTCGTTGCCTGCCAACGTCCCGAAGTCGCCGAGCGACTTGATCCGGTATTTGCCGCCGTCCTCGTCATAGACGCGGGCAACCCATGTACCCTTACCGCCGCGCTTCGATGGACGGTAGCCGAGAAAGCATCCAGCGCGAAGCCGCTGCCAGTGAGGCTCGCGTTCAGCTTTAAGCTCACCCCTCGCGCCCACCTTGCTTAGGTCCATTGCCATCGCCCGACACCCCTAATTCCGAACGCATGTAATCCGTACGGAATACAATGGGGGATGCGTGCGGACAATGCAAGACGGTAAGCTGTGATCTAACAAGCCTTTATCCGTCCCGCTGTGTCCGCCAATGAGTGGCTTCCCTGCCTTCGGGAGGCAGAGGCCGGAGGTTCGAATCCTCTCGCCCCGACCAAAGCATCTTCAGCGTCATAACCGATGGCTGGAAGCACCCGCTTCCGGCCATCGGTCTGTCAGGCCTATAGCGCGCGGCGCCCCTGGACGAGGTGGACGACGAGCATGATTACGGCGAGCACGATCAGCAGGTGGATCAGTCCGCCGGCGATGTGAAAGGCGAAAAAGCCACCGGCCCACAGGATGACGAGGACGAGGGCGAGGATCAGGAACATCATGGTCTCCACAGGCGGCGTCATTTGCCAGTGGTGGGTCAACGAGGTGGCGTCGCCCTGGTTCCAGCACCGAACCGACCGCGTCCGTCATGGCAGGTCGAACACCAACAGCTCGGCGTCGCCGTCGAGGCAGAGCGCGGTCTCGAGCGTGACCCCCGCGCCGTCACCTGCCGCCAGCATCACGCCGTTCGCCGTCAGCGCGCCGCGCACGACCTGGAGCCAGACGCGCCGCCCGGGGGCGATCGTCAGGTCGATCGGCGCACCCAGCCCCGGCGTCGCGCGGTACAATGCGGCGTCCTGATGGATGACAACCGCGCCCGGAACCCGCTCGCGCGCGGCGAGCAGCGTGAGTGCCCCGGGCGCGGGCGGCGGCAGCGTCACCTGTTCATACCCCGGCGTCAGCCCGCGTCGGTCGGGGGTGATCCAGATCTGGAGCGAATGGATCGGCTCGGTCGCGCTCGGGTTCATCTCGGCGTGGCGCACCCCGGTTCCGGCGGTCATCCGCTGGATTTCGCCAGGGCGGATGACGGTCGCATTGCCCAGCGAAGCGCGGTGCGCCATCGCCCCGGAGATGACATAGGACACGATCTCCATGTCGGCATGGCCATGCTCGCCGAAGCCGGCCCCGGCGGCGATGTGATCCTCGTTGATGACGCGCAGCGGGCCAAAGCCCATATGGTCCGGGTCGTGATAGTCGGCGAAGCTGAAGCTGAAGCGCGCGTCGAGCCAGCCGATGTTGCTGTGGCCGCGCGCAGCGGATGGGCGAGGGCTGATCATGCAAATCTCCCTGGCCAGCGAGATAGGTCGCCCGCGTTACGCCGCAACGGGCAATGTCGCCAAAGCGTCACACACAAGATGTAGTGGGCGATCAAGATTTTCTCGGGGATAGTCCCATGGCGATCCACCCCCTGACCGCGCTGGCTCCCGGCTTCCCGTCCATCGCGGCGGCGCGCGCGGGACTGCCACCGGTGACGTGGGCCGATGACGACGACGACGGCGCGCCGAAACGCAAGCTGCGTTTTCGCACGGTGTGGATTTCGGACACGCACCTGGGCACGGCGGGGTGCAACGCCGAGTTGCTGCTCGATTTCCTCAAGGCGATCCAGCCCGAGACATTGTACCTGGTCGGCGACATCATCGACGGCTGGCGGCTGAAGCGCGGGTGGTACTGGCCGCCGCGCCACAACGATATCGTCCGCCGCGTCCTCAAGCTCGCCAACAAGGGCACCCGCGTCGTCTATGTGCCGGGCAACCACGACGAGGTCCTGCGCGACTATGGCGGGCTGAGCTTTGGCGGCGTCGAGGTGGTGCCCGAGGCGGTCCACGTCACCGCCGACGGCCGCCGCCTGCTGGTGCTCCACGGCGACGAGTTCGACGGCGTCGTCCTGTATGCGCGGTGGCTCGCCTTCCTCGGCGACTATGCCTATGCCGCGCTGCTTCACTTGAACGTCGGCTTCAACCGCGTCCGCCGCCGCTTTGGCCTGCCGTACTGGTCGCTGTCGGCGCACATCAAGAAAAAGGTCAAGAACGCGGTCGCCTTCATCTCGCGCTTCGAGGAGGCGGTCGCCCATGCCGCCCGTGAACGCGGCGTCGACGGCGTCGTCTGCGGCCACATCCATTCGGCCGAAATCCGCGACTTCGGCGGGGTCACCTATTACAACGACGGTGACTGGGTCGAAAGCTGCACCGCCCTCGTCGAACACGCCAACGGACAGCTTGAGATCATCGACTGGGCCAAGCGCGTCGCCGCGCGCGGGACGACGGTCGAGCCCGAACTCGAACTCGTTTAGGTCGCCGCGGGCGCAGGTCACGCTAACGTCACGCCCGCGCCGAAAAATCATTTTCGTGCCCAGCGGTCGCGGCGGTGTGGTCGGCGCCATCGGTCGTGTCCCACGCACGGTCGTAGTCGTCGGGGTGCGGGCGCGCCTCGATTATCGCGATGAACTCCTCGCGCGTCATCGGCGGCTTGCCGGTGCCATCGTCGATCGGAACTTTGGGCTCGCCGCCGGTCGCTTCGGCGGTGACATAGGCGTCGATCGCGGCGGTGTAGGCGAGGCTGGGGTCGACCGCGCGCGGCACCCGCGCGTCGAGCGGCGCGGGCTTCAGATGGTCGAGCATCGCCACCAGCAACCGGTCGCTGAACCGCGTCCGCGTCGCGACGACCTCACCGTGATAATAGTGTGTTGTCGTTTCGCCGGTGTCGATCCGTTCCATCGCGAGGTCGCGCAGCCGGTAATAGGCCATCGCGCTCGCCGCCTGCCACGCGCGCTCGAACGCCCCACTGCGCCCGCGCAGCCGGTACGCGGTCGACGCGGTCATGCCGACGCTTTGCGCGGCGCGCGCGACATGGCCGTGCGCGGCAAGCGCCTCGAGAAACTCAAGCTGCCGCGCGTTGGTCCAGCCGTCGTGGCGAACGGCGCGGGTGGCGCTGTTGGTATCGGCATCGGTGTAGGACATTGAACCCGATCCATTAAGTGCGGGAGATCATCTAACCAAACAAGTCCTACAAAGCAAGCGAATTATGTGCTGCTGTCGTGGCGATGGTGCGGTGTGGCGGGTACGTCGGGAGAAACCGAAGACCAGATTGCTGCCACCTGAAAGGGTGCCCTTGGCGCGCTCGTGGCGAACGCCTCACGCCTCGTCGTCGGGGTCGGCGACTTCGCCACCAGTCCGCATGAGATGCTCGACGAGCAGCTTCGTGTAGCGCCGCTGACGCCGACGAGCCTTGGTGCTGCTCGCGCGCCAGCCCTCGCGTTTGTCCTTGACGATGCGCTGCATATCGTCGGCGACAGATACGCCTTCCGCGTCCGAGGGCGTGGTCCGCTTTGTCATGCCGCCTGCGTACAAAAATGGCA
>JAYTXW010000223.1:0-6403 GCA_043742745.1 Sphingomonadaceae bacterium | reverse complement strand
CATTTGCTTTGACAGCACCCGTCGGTGCCATCATGGCCGGAACGCAGCCGCCCGCGCTAAACCGTACGCGGCTCCTCACTGCCAACGACCTGCCGCTCTGTTGGCACGAACAGCGGCTGATGTTTGGGTTTGCGGTTCGCAATTAGGCTGTGATTAGCATCAGCATCTTCATCCCTCGTGGGGGCATGAAATCAGGCCCTAGAGATAACGCCCTATGCGCCGCCTGTCGCAGCTGCCTTAGAGACCCTGAACGGCGGAAGCTCGATGCAGGTCACGCGCCTAACCCACGGAAATTGCGCACTAAAGGCCGACCGTCTCAGGCGAACTCCTGCTGGAGCCGCGCCTGAGAAACTGTTTGGTGCCGGCTACAGGAATCGAACCCGTGACCCCCTGATTACAAATCAGGTGCTCTACCATCTGAGCTAAGCCGGCGCTTGCGTCGCTATGCGGCGGCGGCGGCGAGCGATCAAGCCTGTCGCGTTCAGCCTTCACCGGGCGCGCGTGCGACGATGACCAGCGCATGGACGCGGTCGGGGGCGACGAGGTCACCGAGCGCGGCATAGACGGCGCGCTGACGGTCGATTCGCGATTTGCCGGCGAACGCGGTCGCTTCGATGCGGACTGTGAAGTGGCTTTCGCCCGCCCCCGAATGGCCGGCATGGCCCCGGTGGCTGTCGCTGTCATCAATCACGTCCAGCGTCGCCGGGGCAAGCGCCGCCGTGAGCCGCCGTTCGATTTCATCTGCGCGCGCGCCCATGTCACTCTCCCGCTTGTTGCCGCCGCTGCCTATATCGGCGATCCCGCGACAAGGAAAACGCCCGCTTGACCGAAACCGACGACCATCCGCGCGTCCGTTCGCCACGTTTCCACGGTCGCGTCGAGCGGCCCAATCCACCGCCGTGCGCTCATCCCGGCTGCCCGCACCCGGCCGAGTTCCGCGCACCGCTGTCGAACCGCCTCGCCGGGTCGGTCGGCGGCTGGCAATGGCTATGCCTCGACCATGTCCGTACCTTTAACGCCGGGTACAACTTTTTCGACGGGCTGAGTCCCGACGATATCGCCGCCGCGCAGTCGCCGCTTGCGGGATGGGAGCGTGCAGCGCACGACCCAACGGTGAAGTTTCACGACCGCACCGGCATCTTTGGCGACCGCTACCGCCCCGACGCCTTTGCCGGACGGCGAGCGCGGTCGGGACACGTCCTGTCCGACCCCGATGTCGCCGCACTGACGACGCTGGGCCTCGACATCGCGGCGTCACCCGCCGACATCCGCCGCGCATACAAGGGCCTGCTGCGGCAATATCACCCCGACGCCAATGGCGGCGACCGCGCCCACGAAGGCAAGTTGCAGGCGGTGGTCCAAGCCTATACGCACCTCAAGTCCGCCCCCGCTTTCATGCGACCTTCGGAGAAGCCCTGACGTGGCCACTATGCTTGCCGACCCTGCGCTCGACGCGACCGTCCTTGATGCTCCCGACCTGGAGGTCGATGCGCGCGAATTATTCGGCGTCGACGTCGATATGAAGATCCCGGCGTTCAGCGCCGCCGACGAACGCGTCCCCGACCTCGATCCCGGCTATGTCTTCGACCCCGACACCACGCTCGCGATCCTCGCGGGGTTCGCCTTCAACCGCCGGGTGATGATCCAGGGCTATCACGGGACGGGTAAGTCGACCCATATCGAACAGGTCGCGGCGCGGTTAAACTGGCCGTGCGTCCGCATCAACCTCGACAGCCATATCAGCCGCATCGACTTGATCGGCAAGGACGCGATCGTCCTGCGCGACGGCAAGCAGGTCACCGAATTCCGCGAAGGCCTGCTCCCTTGGGCGCTCCAGACGCCGACCGCGCTCGTGTTCGACGAATATGACGCGGGGCGCCCCGACGTCATGTTCGTCATCCAGCGCGTCCTCGAGGTTGAGGGCAAGCTGACCCTGCTCGACCAGAACCGCGTGATCCGCCCGTCGAAGTGGTTCCGCCTTTTCGCCACCGCGAACACCGTCGGCTTGGGCGACACGACCGGGCTTTATCATGGCACGCAGCAGATCAATCAGGGGCAGATGGACCGCTGGTCGATCGTCACCGCGCTCAACTATCTACCTGCAGCCGCGGAGGCGAAAATCGTCACCGGCAAGGCCCCCGGCTTCGACGACAAGACTGTCGCCAACATGATAAAGGTTGCCGACATGACGCGGCAGGGGTTCATGGCGGGCGATATCTCGACGGTGATGTCGCCGCGTACCGTCATCACGTGGGCGCAGAACGCGACGATCTTCAAGAACCTCGGCTTCGCCTTCCGCCTGACGTTTCTGAACAAATGCGACGAAGCCGAACGCAGCATCGTCGCTGAATATTACCAGCGGGTTTTCGGCGAGGAGCTGCCCGAATCGGTCGCGGTCAAGACACGGCGGTAAGGAGCTAATACAGGGAAGATGTATAAGAGCACTTCCACCAGCATGCAGAAAAGCCTGGGGCGTAATCTCTGCAAGCGAATCGGCCCATACAGACCAACGACGAGGAGCCAGCTTCGATCGTGGTGGTATGGAATCGTGAGACATTGTCATGGGTCGATACAGAGCATTGAAGCAAGCACGACTAGTAAGATGCCGGCCTGGCTTGCTTTAGAAATTGCAAATTTTACACCTGATCGTTGGCTAGCATATTGGGATAAAAAGACTGGTCGACTAAAAAAATATGTTGACAAGCCTTTGAAAGGAAATTGAAAATTGGCGTGGTAGCATCGAACTTCCCCGCGTGGCACATCGCACAGGTCAACGTCGGGCGGATGCGCGGCGCGCGTGACGACCCGGCGGTCGCGGGTTTCTATGCCGAACTCGATGCGGTCAACGCAGTCGCCGATGCTGCGCCGGGGTTCGTCTGGCGGTTGCAGGGTGAGGGCAACGATGCAACCGACCTGCGCCCGGGGCCCGATCCGTTGTTCCTGATCAATATGTCGACGTGGACCGACGCCGATACCCTATTCGACTATGTCTATCGTACCGCACACACGGCGGTCATGACGCGGCGGCGCGAGTGGCTCGAACGCTTCGCCGGCTCGTATCAGGCGCTGTGGTGGGTTCCTGCCGGGCATCGCCCGTCGATTGACGAGGCGCTGGCGAAACTGTGGCTCCTCGACCGCTATGGCCCGACGGCGCAGGCATTCACCTTCAAGGTGCGGTTCGGCACAGATGGAACGCCGCATGGCTGAGACGATGCAGGCAGTGCGCGTCAACGCTCTCGCGCCGCGCTACGCCGGGTGTGCGGTCGAGACGCTGCCGGTGCCGACGCCCGGTCCTGGCGAAGTCCTCGTCCGCGTCAGGGCCACGAGCATCGGCTTTCCCGATCTGCTGATGACGCGCGGCGACTATCAGGCGAAGCCGCAGCTGCCGTTCACTCCCGGCGGCGATATGGCGGGCGATATCGCGGCGCTCGGCGAGGGCACGACGGGGTTTGTGGTCGGCGATGCGGTCGTCGCGATGGGGCCGCTCGGTGCCTTCGCCAAATATGCGGTCTATCCCGCCCACGCCCTCCGTCCCAAACCGGCGCGGCTGTCGTACGAGGCGGCGGCGGCATTCGGGTCGGCGTATCTGACGGCATATGTCGCGCTGGTTCGGCGCGCGCGCGTTGCGCCGGGCGAATGGGTGCTGGTCCATGGCGCAGCGGGCGGTGTCGGCCTTGCCGCTGTCGATCTCGCCAAGGCGCTCGGGGCGCGCGTTGTCGCAGCGTCGGCATCGGACGCCAAGCTGGTGGTGGTCGCGGCAGAATATGCCCCCGACGCCGTCGTCAACAGCGCGCCGGGGTTTCGGGAGCGCGTCAAGGCGATCACCGGCGGCGGTGCCAATGTCATCTTCGACCCCGTCGGCGGCGACGTATTCGACGAAAGCACCCGCTGCATCGCCTTCGACGGGCGGCTGCTGGTCATCGGCTTTACGTCGGGGCGCATCGCGACGGTCGCCGCCAACATCGCGCTGATCAAGGGCTTTTCGGTCATGGGGGTTCGCGCCGGTGAATATGGCCGCCAGTTCCCAGCGCGCGGTGCCGAAAATGTCGCCGCGATCTGGGCAATGGCCGATGCGGGTAAACTGACCCCCCGCGTTCACGCCGCGCTGCCGCTCGACCGCTGGCGCGCAGCGTTCGACATGATGGCCGATCGCAAGATTGTCGGGCGGGTCGTGCTGCTGCCCTAGACTCCGATCAGCCCTTCCGCGCCGCGATCCAGTCGTCGATATGCGCCTCGAGCACGTCCATCGGCACCGGCCCGTTTTCCAGCACCGCGTCGTGGAACGCGCGCTCATCCCACTTCGGACCAAGCGCCGTTTCCGCCTTCGCCCGCAACCGTTTGATCGTCAATTCGCCGATTTTGTACGCGAGCGCCTGCCCCGGCCAGGTGATATAGCGGTTGACCTCGGCCTCGACATTATGCCGCGTCAGCGCGGTGTTGGTCAGCATGTAATCGATCGCACGGTCGCGGCTCCAGCCGTCGACGTGAATCCCGGTGTCGACGACGAGGCGGCACGCGCGCCACATTTCGTAGCTGTAGCGCCCCATCTTCTTTTCAGGCGTGTCATAGATGCCCATCTCCTCGCCAAGGCTTTCTGAATACAGCGCCCAGCCTTCGACGAAGGCGGTAAAATGGACGAGGTGTTTGCGGAAGTCGGGGAGCTTCAGTTCCTGCTGGAGCGACAGTTGCGTCTGGTGCCCCGGAGCCGCCTCGTGGAGCGTCAGCGCCGGCAGCTCGTACAGCGGACGCTCGTTCAGGTGGGTCGTGTTGATGCGATAGACACCGGCACGACCCTGCGCGACGCTGCCCTGCTCCGAATAAGCGGTCGTCGTCCCCTCGGCCTGATCGAGCGGGATTGGCTTAACGCTGAACGGCAGGCGCGGAAGCGTGCCGATGAGCTTGGGGAGCCAGTCGTCGATCAGCTTATTGGTATACGCCGACTTCTCGAGCAGCTCCTGCGGCGTCTTCGCATAGAATTGCGGATCGGTCCGCATATGCGCGACGAATGCGGCGCGGTCCTTATATCCGGCATCGGTCGCGACCTTGTCCATCGCCGCGCCGATCCGCGCGACTTCGCTCAGGCCGAGCGCGTGGATTTGCGCCGGGGTCATCGCCGTCGTCGTCTCCACCTGCGCGCGATAGGCGTAATAAGCGGGTCCGCCCGGCGTCGCGCCGATGCCAAAGGTCGTCCGGCACTTCGGCGCATAGTCGCTGGTGTAGAAGGTCAACAGGTCGCGATACGCCGGGACGATCGCCGTCATAACAAGCGTCCGCGCACGGGCCTGGAGCGCGTTCCAGTCGGCAGGCGCGATGATCGCCGGACGCGGAGCAGCGAAGGGGGCCATGAACACCGACGTCGCGGCATCATCGACGATATGCGCGCTAATCGAGGTCTCAAACCCCTTGAGCGGTGCGCAGGACTGGGCATAGCCGCCTGCGACCCCCGTCCGCGTCACCGCAATCTGTTGCCGATTATACGCCGGATAGGCGGCGAGGCGGTCGAGGTAGCCGTCGTAGTCGGCCTTGGTCCGCAGCGACGCCTGATCGGGATAGCTCGCGAAGCCGGTATGCCATCCCGAATAAGTGGTAAACGTAATCGCCCGCTGGCCAAACGCATTGCCCGCAACATCGTCGGCAAGCATTCGTCGCAGCACGCCCTTGTTCACCCGATCCGCTGCGCTCAGTCCGGCGGCATCGATCCGGTCGAGCCGGGCGATGAACGTGGCCTCGGTCGCGGCGGCGCGGTCGGCGGCGGCGAGGCTTGCGTCGGGCAGTCTGCCGTCGCCGCGATGGTCGCCGACCTCGGTTGCGAGCAGCGGATCGTTGGTCAGCGCCCATTGCCAGTGATCGGCGATAACAGCCGCAAGATCGGTCGACGGGGTAGCCGCCGCCGACGCGACGGCTAACGGCGCCCCCGCGACAGTGACAGCGAGCAAAGCAGCAAAGCGGCGCACAGTGGTATCCCCCGACGACATTTCGTTGACGCTAGCGTGGCTTTCGTGCGTCGGCTAGCGCTCGTGCTTCGCGCCGGGGGAGTAACGACGACGATGGCTACCGCCGCCGCCCGCGTGCCGGAGTTGCCTGACTCGGCGTTCAACCGGATCGTCAACGACCGCGTCCTCGCCGGCGGTGCGGTCGTCATGCTCGCCTTTGTCGTCGCCGCTATCGCGCGCGGCCACGCCCACTGGGGGCGCATCCCGTGGCCCGTCTGGGTGCATCTCGCGACGATGGGTACCGCACTCGTGCTGACCCCGGTGATGCTACTTCGCGCCAAGGGAACGCGCAGCCACCGGGTGCTCGGCTGGACATGGGCGGCGGCGATGTTGGCGACGGCGGGGTTCAGCTTCCTCATTCGGGCGTCGAACAACGGCTACTTCAGCGTCATCCACATCCTGTCGGTCTG
>JAYTXW010000222.1:0-4924 GCA_043742745.1 Sphingomonadaceae bacterium | reverse complement strand
GGGAATCCCCCGAAGAGTCAGAAACCAAGAGCCTTGGTATAACTCTTCGACGGTGCTATCGCGAGCGCACCTCACAGCCTGGACGATGCCAGTCGCATTGACGTTTGGAGCGACGGCATTTGTCGCGATGACCTGTGCTGTTGCAACGGCGAGCGGGGCTACAACTGCGCCCCCCCGCTGGTGGTACACCAGTGACGTGCGCGACAAGGATGGCAGCCCGCCAAGTCGCGACCCGCCGCCGGCAATCGGTCTGGGCAACTTGAATATGTCGCTTCCGGCGAGCGACGATGCCAGCTTCGTCACGCATCGCAACACCAGCGTCGTCAGCACCGAAGTCATCCGTGTCCTGGGCTCGGCGACGGTGGTCGTCGATGTCGCCCGCACCGACGGCCTGCCGCTGAGCGCGGTCTCGTCGTTCACGGCGGTGGTTGCCCTCGCCGAAATTCGTCCCGGTGCGGCCCCGCCCGACTCGGTACTCGGGCTATTCAACGGGGGCGAGATATTGCGGACCCCGACCGCGTGGGATGTGGCGTTCCTCCGCGCGCTCTACCGCCTGCCGCTCGACCGCAGCGCGCAACGCCAGCGCGGACGGCTGGTCGCCGATGTGGTCGCGGCGCGCACGAAATAGGGCGAGCTTGGGCGCGGTGGAGTGCGCCGTCATCGGGGCACGC
This sequence comes from Sphingomonadaceae bacterium, assembly GCA_043742745.1. Classification (GTDB taxonomy): domain Bacteria; phylum Pseudomonadota; class Alphaproteobacteria; order Sphingomonadales; family Sphingomonadaceae; genus Polymorphobacter_B. The sequence goes on along the minus strand of JAYTXW010000222.1, from coordinate 4,253 downwards.
CACCGCTTTCGTCATCCCGGCGAACGCCGGGACGCAAGGTGGGGCGAGACTCGAAGCATCCGGTTTGTGACAACTTTGGGTCCCGGCGTCCGCCGGGATGACGGCGGGACGGTGGGTCACCCTTATTCTACGCCGCCTTACCGATAGAAGACGTGGTTACCGATCGTGCCGACCTTGTGCATCGACGTCCATGCCGCGTTGACGCGGGTGGCGTGGAACGCGGTCGCGCGGGGGGCCATGGCATCCCACGCCGCTGTGGCGGCGATCGCGGCGATCGCCTTGGCCGTGCGCCAGTCGCGCCCGTCGGCGGGGGTGCGTGAGCGGTCGAAGCTAAACTGACCGCGCTGGTTGACGACACCGCAGACGGTCGCGGCGAAGCGCCCCGACGCGACGCGGTTGAGGATGACCTGGGCGACGGCGAGTTGGCCTTCGAGCGGTTCACCGCGCGCCTCAAAATAAACGGCGCGGGCGAGGCATTCACGGTCGCCATACACCGTTGGTGCAGCAGACATCGTCAGGGCGACAAGGGTCGTTAGCTGCGCCGGACGCGGGGCAACGACGTCATCGTCGGCAATGACATAGTCGGGTGCGGCAATGTCAAGAACGGCGGTTTCGGACGCGAGGGTCTCGCCCGCTAGAGTCTCAGTCGGCGGCGCAACGGCGGCAATCAGGCCGACAGCGGCGGCGGGAGCCTGCGGCAGTTCGCCGGCGCCCGAAACGAAGATACCGGTCAGCGCGATGATCGCGCCGCGGAATAAAATCGGGAACTTTGAGGTCATTCAATCGCTTGTCACTCACGGCGTTCCCGGATCCGCTCGGCAGCGGCCCGTATGGCCGTGCGTCGCTGGGCTGAACCCGGTGCGGTCCGCTTGGGCTGATGATCGCCGGACCCGCCCACGGTTCCGACAACGAAGAAGTCGCGCGGTGCCTGCGCCGATGCTGCACCGCAAGGTCAGACTGTCGTTTCGTCGACGAACCGTGCCAGATCACGGGTGTCCAGTTCGATTACCCACAGGTCGGGGTCATATCCGCGCTGCCGTGCAACCCAATCGTCGACCGAGTCTCCGCTCGCGCCCACCCGCCACGTCGTGCCGTCAACGCCAACGACGCGGCTCAACGCGGACACCGTGCCCGTCCGGTCACGGTGGATGATGATCACACTGCCAGCGACGTCGTCGCCACGGTAGAGGACGGTCGCGAAGTCCCCGGTGGCGTGCACCCGGCGCAGTAATGCGCTCACCCACAGGCCTGCCGCCAAGCGTGGCGCGCTCACCTGTACGAGGCGAGCGCCTCGCTCAGGCAGCCTCGCTCCGCCGCGCCCCGGCGAGAATGTCGTAAAAAGCGTCTGGCGACCCGGCGCCGCGCAACGTCGTGCAGAACGCCACGTCGCGCATCGCCCGGCTGATGCGGGCGAGCGCCTTCAAGTGGTCGGCCCCAGCCCCGCTCGGTGCGAGCATCAGGATGACGAGGTCGACCGGCAGCCCGTCGAGCGCGGCATACGCGACCGGGGTGGCGAGACGCGCCGCGACGGCGACGATGCCGCTAAGATCGGGCAGCCGCCCGTGCGGAATTGCCGTTCCGGCCCCGAACCCGGTCGAACCGAGCGCCTCGCGGTCGTGGATGACACGCGTCACCTCCCCCGCGTCGCGCCGGGCAAGGCCCGCCGCGAGGACGGCGAGCCGGTCGAGGATGTCGGCTTTGGTCGTCGCAGCGAGGTCGAAGACGATGCCGTCGGGCGCGATCAGATCGCCAAGCTGGATCACGCCTGCGGCTCGACCCAGCCGATACTGCCGTCTTCGCGCCGGTAGACCATGTTGTGGACCCCCGACTTACTGTTTCGGAACAGCAGCGCGGTGGTGTTGCGCAGGTCGAGCATCATCACGGCGTCGCTGACGCTGGCATCGGGGATGTCGACGCGCGTCTCGGCAATGATCGGCGGGTTGTCGGCGGGCTCGTCGTCATCGGCGACGGGGGCAGAGGCAAAGATCGTGTACGCAGCGTTGTCGAGATCGGTCGCCGAGTCGACCGCGCGCGTGTTGCCGGGGCCGTGTCGATCCTTCAGGCGGCGCATATACCGGCGCAACTGCTTGTCGATCCGGTCGGCGGCAACGTCGAGCGCGATGTTCGCCTCGCTCGCGCGGCCCGACCCCTTGAGGATCAGGTCGGACATCACGTGCATGACGATGTCGACGACGAAATCGCCGTGCGGGCCGGGGCTGAGGGTGACGTTGGCCCCGATCGCGCGGCTGAAATATTTGTCGGCGATGGCCGTCAGTCGGGTCCGGACGTGTTCGCGGAAGGCGGCCCCGGCGTCGACCTGGTGGCCCGAAACGCGGATGTCCATCGCCTTCTCTCCTTCTATGGGCGGTCGCTCTAGGCGCGGCCCGACAACGCGTCAATGAACGCACGGGCAGTGGGAATTACGCCAACCAAACCGGATCACTTAGTCCGCCAATAAAGGCAGCGTGGCGCGCAAGTTCTTCGGGCGATGCTGTGTGGCTGCGGGCGGCACGGAAATCCCGCACCGCCGCCGCCGGTGCCGCGACCGGGGTCGCCGCGAGGTCGAAACCGATCTGTCGCCCGCCGACGAGCTCGATATACACCCGCGCCAGCAGCTCGGCATCGATCAGCGCGCCGTGCTTTGCCCGCGCCGACAGATCGACGCCATAGCGGTTACACAGTGCGTCGAGCGTGTGCTTCGCACCCGGATGCTTCTTGCGCGACAGTTCGAGGGTGCAGATTGCGCGTGTGGCGGGGATCGTCACCATCCGTGCGCGGCGCAGTTCGAAGTTGAGGAACTCCATGTCGAAGGCGGCATTGTGCGCGACAAGTGGCGCGTCGCCGATGAAGGCGAGGAAATCGTCGATCACCGCCTCGAACACCGGCTGGCCGGTGAGGAACGCCGTCGACAGGCCGTGCACCCCTTCGGCGTCCTTCGGCATCATCCGGCACGGGTCGAGATAGGTGTGAAAGCTGCGCCCGGTGGGGACGCGCCCGTCGAGCTCGATCGCGCCGATCTCGACAATACGGTGACCGTCGCCCGGCATGATGCCGGTTGTTTCGGTGTCCCAGACGATCTCGCGCATGGCTCTATCTAGCGCGGCGGAGGGTCGTGACAAGGCTCCGCACCGCGCGCAACGTCGCGGCTTTCGTGCCCCCGGTCGGGATAACGATATCGGCCCGGGCGCGCTTGACCGCGTCGGGGACTTGGCGGGCGAGGATCGCGGCGAATTTTTCCGATGTCATGCCGGGGCGGGCGAGGACACGCGCGCGCTGGACGGCGGCAGGCGCCGAGACGACGGCGACGACACCACATTGCGCGTCGCCGCCGCCCTCGAACAACAGCGGGATGTCGAGGACGACCACAGCGGCGCGGCGGTGGCGGCGGAAAAAGCGCACGCGCTCGGCGGTGACGAGGGGGTGGATGATGCCTTCGAGCCGCCGCAGCGCGGACGTATCGCCGAACACCGCCGCCCCCAACGCGGCGCGGTCGAGGACACCATCGACGATGACCCCGGGGAAAGCGGCGGCGATCCCCGGCAACGCCGCCCCGCCGGGAGCCTGGAGCGCGTGGACCGCGGCATCGGCGTCGAACACGGGAACGCGCAACCGCCGGGCCATCGCCGCGACGGTCGACTTGCCCATCCCGATCGAGCCGGTGAGGCCGACGACGATCATGCCGCGAAAATGAATAAGTAAGCGGAGCAAGCGCCCAAGCTGTCTTTTTTGGATTTTGTGGGAATGGACATATTAAACGATTACAATGGCTTGTATGTTAGCAACGCCCGCAGCTCGGCGTCGTGCTCGCGCGGGGCAGGCGCGCCGAAAAACAGCGCGAACGCCGCCGCCGCTTGACCGATCAGCATGGCGAGACCGTCGATGGTGCGAAGGCCCCGCGCGCGGGCATCTCGTAGAAATTGCGTTTCAAGCGGTTGATACACGATGTCGTAAGCGATCGAGTCGGGGTGAATTAGGTCGAAGTCAAGATTGAGCGGCGGTTGTCCGATCATTCCGAGGCTGGTCGTGTTGACAAGGACATACGCCTTCACCTCACGCCCGATATCGGTTCCCAAAACGATTTGCTCGCCATTCGGATCGGGACGATCTGGAAACTGATGCGCGAAAGCGATTGGCGCCAATGTCGCTGCCAGTGCCTCAGCTTTCCGTAAGTCGCGATTGTAAATGTCGATATCAAAGCCCGAGTTTCGCATCACGGTGGCGATCGCACGGGCTGCTCCCCCTGCTCCGATAAT